>CAZTAB010000180.1:0-7837 GCA_964611475.1 uncultured Verrucomicrobiota bacterium
ATTCATGTATGTAGTATAACTTCCCTGATTATTCGGTCCTGCATACGCCCAAACCGAACAACTCAGTTGTTTTCCAATTACCCCACTCATTCTATATTTGCCAAACATTCGCGTAACTGGAGTAAAATCGAGACCCAATTCTGTTGCAGCTTGTTTCCAAGCATCATTTGTTTTCGTCCGACGCTTCTTTGCAAGATAAAGCATGCAGAAAATGCTCAATCCACTTAATACGATAACTCCGACAATTGTTGCATACCAAACCTCCTCGTCTCCCATCTAATTGCCCTGATTACTGACAACTTCGGTGCAGAGCAAGTGAACCGGTTCGCAGTCCTCCTCGATGTCCGGGAATCGGCCGATCGGGTCCAGGAAAAAATTGTCCGTGTTGTCGTCGTTGCTCTTTGAAACTTCCCCCACGATGGCTGTCCCGCTTCCCTTCACGGCCCAGAATTCGTGGTAGAGGTGGGGAGTCAGGGTGATCGACTCCCCGGCTTTGAGCACGAATTCCGTTCCTGCAGGGACTTCGTGGCGAACCCCGTCGAGCACCACCTCAACCTGGGTGTCCGAAAGTTTTTCGTTCTCGGCCTTGTTATGGAGCTTAACCACGAGGTCGCCGCCAACCTTGTTGATGATGTCCTCGGTTTTGAAGACATGGTAATGATTGGGCGTAACCTGTTCCTCGCCCACGACCAGGAGTTTCTCGCAATAGGTTTTATCCTGGTAGGCTGGAAGGGTCTGGTGGCCGTTGCGGATCGTGAAGACGATTAGCCCGATGGTTTCAAACCGCCCGAGGCCGAAGTCCGTGATATCCCACCCAAGCATACAGTCCCGGATCTCGTTACACTCAGCTCCCTTGGACTTCCAGTCCTCCGGGGACCAATACGCGAAAGGAGGAAGGCGGATGCCATGCTCGTGGATCAGGGCCTTCGTGTCCTCAATGAGTTTGTTAACTTCCGAACGTTTCATGATCGTGGCTCCAAGTTTGCACCCGCACATGCCATGACGGGTGGAATATGGCAAGGCGTAAAGCGGCGGAGGCGCCATTGCCATTGCCCCCGCTTTGCCTCCTGCAGGCTTCCGCGCAGCCTCCTCCATGGTTCCATTTGGGGCGGAATGGAGAACTATAAGTGCCTTGGATGGCTGGAGAGGCGCTCCACCCCGTTCCCGGTCACGAGGTAGTCGTCCTCGATCCGCACGCCGGCGCGCAGTTCCTCCGCGTTGAGCCCGGGTTCCACTGCGATGACATCCCCCGACTGGATCGTGTCGTCCCAGCTGGGGTTGAGCCGGGGCGCTTCATGGGGGAACAGGCCCAGGCCATGGCCCAGGTGGTGAGGGAAGCTCCACCCGTTGTATCCGTCCAGCCTCTCGCGGACGTCTTCATACAACCGTTTGCAGGATACGCCGGGTTTCACGGTCTCCTCGATATAATCAAGGAGTTCCGCGCACTTCCTGCCCGCCGCTTCCTGGATGTCGGACGGCTCCCCGACGCACATCGTCCGGCACAGGTCGCAGTGGTATCCACGAACGGCAACACCCACGTCCAGGGGCATGAGCTCGCCGGCCTTGACCTCGCGCAGGCGGGGGGGGCCGCCCATTGCATTGGCCTGAAAGTCATTGCCGAGTTCCCCGATAGCCTCCCCGACGGCGACAATGGCCGCTTCGTGCATTGCCGCATGAATCTCCACTTCCGTGAGCCCGGGTTCAATCATCTCCCGGGCGCACTCGAATGCGGCTTCACAGCCCCTGATGCAGTGGCGGATCACGTCCACCTCGTCCGGATCCTTGGTCCGCCGCATCTTCATGAGCGCCCCGACGAGATCCTCGCACCCTGCCTCACCCAGGAGCCACGGCCGGAGCGCATCGTCGCAGCCGATCCGCCTGCAGGCGGCAATCTCCGTGGAAAGTTCCTGGAGGGAGAGTCGCGGTTGATCATCGTCGAGGGTGTAAAGCCTGCTGGATGGGTAGACCCGCTGCTCGTCGGCGATCCAGGCGTCGCTTTCCTCCACCGGCACGCACAATACGGAAGGCCCGTCCACGGGCAGGAAGAAAACGGGCCTGAAGATGAGGCGACTCCAGAAATTCGTGAAATAATAGAGGTTGTTCGGGTCCGCGACGATCGCGCCATCCAGACCCGATGTTTCCAGGTGCCGTCGAAGACGCTCCTGGCGGGTGAGGCACCCGTTGCGCGTGAGGTCCGGAGGGAGTTCAGTCATGACGTGTCGCTCATTGTCAAGTTGCTGCGGTGCTTATATTGTTCCTTCAGCGTCAGGCCTCACCACGGAGGCCCGGTGAAAATCTGTTTCATTTTATTTGTTGGTCACGAGGAAATCCATGAAGAAATTAAACCGCTATAGCTCCCAGGTCACCCAACCCGAGAACCAGGGCCACTCGCAGGCGATGCTCTACGCAACCGGGTTGAGTGAAGAGGACATGGAGAAGCCGCAGGTTGGCATTGCCAGCGTGTGGTACGAGGGCAACCCCTGCATCATGCAGCTCGGGGGGCTGGGCGACCAGATCATGGAGTCGGTGGTGGAGGCGGGGCTGGTTGGGATGCGGTTCAATACCGTCGGGGTCGGCGACGCCATCTCCATGGGCACATCCGGGATGAGCTACTCGTTGCCGTCCCGCGACATCATCGCGGACTCCATCGAGACGATCGTCGGCGGACTGTTCTATGACGCCGTGGTCGGCATTCCGGGATGCGACAAGAATATGCCGGGATGCGTGATGGCCATGGGCCGGCTCAATCGCCCCGCGATCGTCGTGTACGGCGGCACCATGCGTCCCGGATGCACGTCTAAGGGCGAGACCATAAACGTTCTGCGCTCCCTGGAAAGCTACGGGGAGTACGTCAGCGGAAAGATCGACCGGGAGGAACGGAAGGATATCATCCGCAATGCCTGCCCCGGCCCGGGCTCTTGCGGGGGGATGTATACCGCGAACACCATGGCGGCGGCGATCGAGGCGCTGGGAATGTCCCTTCCGTACTCCGCGTCCATTCCTGCGGAGCACCCGGGAAAGATAGAGGAATGCGGCCGCGTGGGCGGCGCGATGCGCGTGATCCTGGAGCAGGACTTGAAGCCCCGGGATATCATGACCCGGGAGGCATTCGAAAACGCGATTGTGGTGATCGTGGCGCTGGGCGGCTCCACCAACGCAGTTCTCCACCTGGTTGCAATGGCCCGAAGCGTGGGGGTCGGGTTGTCGATTGACGACTTCAACCGGATTGGGGGCCGGGTCCCGATGCTGGCGGACATGCAGCCTAGCGGCAAGTACCTCATGGCCGATCTTCACGAGGTAGGCGGTACGCCGGGTGCAATGAAGGTGCTCCTGGAGCAGGGCGCCCTGCATGGAGACTGCATGACGGTTACCGGAAAAACAGTAGCGGAGAACTTGGCCGGGCTTCCGGCCCTGAAGCCCGGCCAAAAGGTGATTCGCGGCTGGGACAACCCCATCAAGGAAACAAGCCACCTGAGGGTTCTCCGCGGAAACCTCGCGCCCGGCGGCGCGGTGGCAAAAATCACGGGGAAGGAAGGCCTGAAGTTCACGGGAAAGGCGGTGGTGTTCGATTCCGAGGAGGAGATGTTTCATACGTTTCGGGACCGAAACATCGGCGGCGGATCGGTTGTGGTGATCCGGTACGAGGGCCCGAAGGGCGGCCCGGGGATGCCTGAAATGCTGCAGCCAACCGGCCTGATCATGAGCCTCGGCCTGGGCAAGGACGTCGCCTTGATCACGGACGGAAGGTTCTCCGGCGCTTCGCACGGCTTCATCGTCGGCCATGTGACGCCCGAGGCCCAGGAGGGAGGGCCGATCGCCTGGGTTGAAGACGGGGACGTGATCACCATCGATGCCACCACGGACGAGATCTCCATAGACTTGAGCGACGAGGAAATGGCGCGCCGGAAAGCGGCGTGGTCGGAACCTCCCTACAAGGCAGAGCAGGGGGTCCTGTACAAGTACATCAAGTGTGTTCGAAGCGCTTCCGAGGGCTGCGTGACAGACGCGTGACCCGACGGCCGGCACCGTGCCGGTTTCCGGGTGGCGGCCTTCAACCCAACCGCTCCTCGATATGCGCCCTGCTTTCGGGATCCAGGTCATTGAGGGCCGGGATCTCGAACAGCATGCCGCAGTGATCCTTGAAGATGATGCGGTTGTTCTCGAGTTGCCGAACGTCCTCGTCGTGACGCGTCTGGAATTCCACTGCGCCGCTGTTTGTGTCCACCTGCCAGGCGACCATGTCGAACGTGTCATCGACATTGCGAATCTTTGTGATCCTGGGGATGAGTTCCTGGGCGGAGAGCTCCTCCTCCACGATGTGTCGAAGCTCGGCAGGCGCCTCCGGCAGCTCGGGGATGAGAAGCTGCTCCTCTCCCTCGCTGTTTCGGATGGAGATGTAACGAAACGGGAGAGACCAGGGGAAGCTGCGGGAGACGTGGCAATCCCGGACTGCCTCTCCACTGCCGGCAGGGCTGAATGTCAGTGTCCCGTCCTTCTCCCTGCGGAGGGATGGTGGCGTGGGGGGCGTCGCCAGAGGTCTTTTTGTCGTGCCCATTGTCGTCCTAGAGGGAAACCGTGGAGTGGAGCTCGGACTGGATCCGGTGTAGTCGGGCGTACAGTCCCTTCTCGACCGCGATCAATTCCTGGTGGGTCCCGAGCTGGGCCAGCCTGCCCTTGTCCAGCACCAGCAGGCGGTCTGCCGCCTGCAGCGTGCTGAGGCGGTGCGCAATGGCGAACGTGGTTCTTCCCTTCACGAGGTGCAGGATCGCTTCCTGGATCTTACGTTCCGTCTCGGTATCCACGCTGCTCGTCGCCTCGTCAAGGATCAGTATCTTCGGGTCATTCAGGATTGCTCGGGCGATGCTGATGCGCTGACGCTCTCCACCCGAGAGCGTCTGGCCCCTCTCGCCGACCACGGTGTCGTACCCGTCGGGGAACCCGACGACGAAATCGTGCGCATTTGCCGCCTTTGCCGCCCGGATCACGTCGCCCTCGTCGGCGCCTTCGTTTCCGTAGGAAATGTTTGCCAGGATCGTTCCGCTAAACAGGTACGGCTCCTGGAGGACGATCCCGATCTGCTGCCGCAATTCGCGCAGGTCCATGTCTCGTACATCCACGCCGTCGACAAGGATACGCCCTCGTGAAATGTCGTAGAAGCGGCAGATGAGGTTCACCAGCGTTGTCTTGCCGCTTCCCGACGGCCCGGCGAGCCCGATCATCTCCCCGGGAGCCACGTTGAAGGACACATTGTTGAGTGTCGGCTTGATCCCGTCATAGCTGAAACTGGCGTTCTCGAAGGTCACCTGCCCCCGGATCCCCGGAAGGGAGACCGGGTTGGGCGGCGTATAGATCGTTGGCGGCGTGTCAATGATGTCGAACACCCGCTGTGCGCTGGTTGCGGCACGCTGGAACAGCCGATTCATCATTCCGAGCTGCTCGACCGGCCCGTAAAACATCCAGATCAGCGAGGTGAACATGACAAAGGTGCCCAGCGTAAATTCCTGGTCGAGAATCCGTGGCCCCGCGTAGGCCCAGATGATCAAGTTCCCCGACTGGAGGAGCAGGGTGACTTTGGGCCAGTACCCGGTCCATTCGTGGTGCAGCTGGATGGCCTCGTCCTGGACGTCCCGGCTCTTGGCATTGAAGCGGGAGATCTCCCGGTCCTCCTGCGTGAATGCCTTCACGACCCGGACCCCGGGGATGGCGTCGCTTAGTGTCGCGGTCATGCTCGACCACTTTCGCCAGATCCGGTGGAAGAATTTTCGCATCCTCCGGGTGTGGTGGTAGGTCAGGAAGATCCCGATCGGCAATGGGAGCATGGTCATCGCCGCCAGCATCGGCGACGTGCAGAACATGACAACGCAGACGCCGGCAATGGTCACGATCGACATGACCACCTCGATCAGGCCGAAGGCCAGGAAATCCCAGAGGCGATCGGTGTCATGGCTGATGCGGGACACGAGCTGGCCGGTTGGCTTCTTGGTGAAATAGGACAGGGAAAGCTTGTGCAGGTGACTGTACGCCTCCGTGCGCAAATCGTGCGCGATCCGCTCGCCGAGGATCGCAAGAAACCGGAAACGCAGGCGGGTGCAGACGACGCGCGCGAGGATCACCGCGGCGAGGATGCCGAGAAGCGTATACATCCAGCCCATTCGGCTTGCATCCATCGGCGCCAGCACGTCATCGATCAATCGCTGCGTGAGAACCGGTGGCACCAGCATGAGCAGCGCCAGCGCCATGGCCGCGAGGAGACCCACCGTGGCGGCGAACTTGTAGGGTCGTGCATAGCTCAGGAGCCGCACGATGATTCGACGTTTCTGGAGGCACCGCGGGCAGTTGGTTTCCGCCCATTCCGGCATCACCCGCTGACACTTGGGGCAGATCTTCTGCCCATTCTTCGCGGCCTCTCGCGTTGAGGCCTGGAATGCCGGCAGCGGTTCCCCGTGGATGATCGCGGAGCAATGCTGCTCCAGTTCGCTGAACCTGCGGGCCTGGCGGCGCGTATAGTGGAACTCCTCCTCGAGTTTCCCCTTGAGGGCAATCCGGAACCGGTTTCGACCGCGTCCTTCGACAATGGTTGCCGCGGATGTCGAGTCGAGCCTCAGCGTGCGGGTGCCGGGTCCGCCATTCTGCGAAACGACGACGAGGTTGCTTCCGGCCAGGACAAGCCACGTTTTTGAAAACTCGCCCGCCGCGGTGACATCGGACAAGGCGTGTGCCGAGAGGTTTTCCCCGTCACTACCGGAGTCGAGGACCAGAAGCCTGATGTCGGTAGGCAGGTCCCACTCCTGTTCTCCGTAGAACGCATCTTTTGGTTTGCTGGGCATTGCACTGGGGGCGTTGCTACCACAGCGTTTTCTTGTACATTGGCCCGGGGTAAATGAACAGCCGGAAAGCGGCCCTTTCTGGCCGTTGCGGGAGGCGTATGAGAGAGGGCGGATGACAGGGCCCGGCAAATGGATCGCCCAAATCCTTCGACATCCAATTTCGGTTGTTGGATATTTCGTGTTTTCGGTTTCGCTGACACTTCACCCTGCCCGGTCATGTTGAATATCCACCATCGAGTTCCGACGCGTGGCCTGATCTAGGCTTGCCATGTCCCACGACCCCTACGAGGCCTTTCGCCACCCTGCCTTTCGCCGTTTCACTTTCGCCATGGCGATTGTGCAGATCACCAGCGCGATGCAGGGTGTGGCCATAGCCTGGGAAATCTACGTGCGCACGGACAATGTGCTGGCGCTGGGCATGGTGGGCTTGACCCTGGCCATCCCGATGCTTCTTTTCACGCTTCCTGGCGGATACCTGGCCGATGTCCTGGACCGGAAAAAGGTGATCCAGGTTGCGTTCCTGGGCACCACGGCCACGTCCCTGGGCCTGGCCGTTCTCAGCTATACAGAGGCGCGTGTGTCCTCCATGTTTGTCCTCCTGTTTATTGATGCCTCCATCCTGCGCCTGGCCACCGCGGCGCGCACCGCCATCCTGCCCCTGCTGGTTCCGCCTGAGGCTTTTGAAAGTGCGGTCAAGTGGCGCACGACCCTGTTCCAGCTCTCCTCCATCTTCGGCCCCGCGCTGGGCGGCTTTCTCGTCGCCTGGCACCTGCAGGCGGCCTACCTGATTTGTGCCGGGGGCACGGCCCTCTGCATTTGCATCCTGGCATTCATCAACATGGCGACGGTGGAGCGGAGCGATCCGGGCGATCCGCTGGGCCAGCGCCTGGAGGGACTTCGGTTTGTTCGAGATCGCCCGCTGATTCTGGGAGCGATTTCCATGGATCTTTTCGCCGTGTTTCTCGGTGGAGCGGTGTACCTGCTGCCGGTCTTTGCGAGGGATATCATTC
>CAZTAB010000181.1:0-5342 GCA_964611475.1 uncultured Verrucomicrobiota bacterium
CCTCGTCGTCGCGCCCGTCCCACGCGTCGGTGTTGGCGCCGGCGGCACGAGGGGTGTCGGCAATCAGATTGCGAATCCGCCCGCCCTGTTCATCCTCAACCACGATGGTTACGTGCGCATCATGCGGCAGGTCATAACGGACAGCGACCGGCCCCGGCTTTGATTCGCTGACCGGAACCCTGGTTAACCAGGGCGGTGTCGGCAGTTCCAGGTCGCCGTGCCGGCTGAGTTTAACGGTTCCCCACACCTTGGGATACCACCACGTATTCGGTGGCGACTGATCTCGATCTGAAAGATCAAAATAGTTGAACTCGTAGACACTTCGGGGGAGCTGGCCGTTCCAGTAGGTGCCGCCCGATCCGGGTAACTGATCGCCCGCTTGCGGGGGGGGTCTGTTTTTGTCCCCGGTGATCACCGCCCAGGGGATGCGCATCTCGACAAAGTACCCTGTGCCGTCGGCGAACTTGTCAAACGCAACCTCGCAGCCTGCCGCCAAACCATCACGGAATTGCTCGTCCTTATGCCACGCCCGGCCGCTGGCAAGCACCACGGCCGGTTGCTGTCCTTGTTTCCAGTAGTACACGAAGAAGTTTGTGTGATTCTCGCCGGATTGGAAGCGAAAGAACACGGTGTCGCCTCGGTGGCAAATGCGCGCTTCGAATCGTGGGTCGAAGTCGTTGACCATGGGGGTGTGGTCATGAACATTGGCCGCCACATAGAAAGCGTCCTGGTCATACATCATGTAGAACCACGTGGCGTATCGATCGAGCACCCTGTTGACGTCTTTACAGGACAGGATGCCGCCGGAAGTATCCCATTCGTCCAATTCGCCGTCGATGGCGACCGGCCCCGGGGCCGGCACCGCGTGAATCTCATGGTTGACCGTGCGGTCGGCGGCGTAGGTATAGGCTTGGGACGCCTTCGCATCCACATGCCGCGCGAAAATCCCTAGAGCAGAGAAAACCCATACCCACCTGTTGATCGCGAGAATCATCTTTGTTCGTCAATCCATGAGTCGAGGATTGTACTGACGTGGACCGGCCTTGTAGCCCCCGAATGCACGATCATCGTTGTCCGGCTGCGTGTAGATGTAGATCCGGGTCGTCCATGGATTGTAGAGGACAAGCTCCTCACGGTCATCGCCACAAACGTTTGCAGGAATGCAGTGATACCAGGCCATGCGGCCGACCGGCTCGGGCGGGGGGAGCTCCGGCAAGGGAATCCGGGTGCTGCGGAGCGGGTGCCACAGCATGCCGCCATTGTACAGCAGTGCCGGGGCGTCCTCGCCATACCAATACACGACTTCCATTCCTGTGTTGTTGGGCGCGGGATTGATACTCAGCTCGGCGAGTGTCGTCCCGTCCACATCCACAACCAGAATATCCGGGGAATGTCCGTTCCAACGGAGGATCATCTGCGGGCTGTCGTCTCCGCTTCGGAATCGCCCCACGCGGACTTCCTGGCCGTGCGGCACCTTCTCATGACCAAGTTTCATGACGACGTTGCCGCGCTCGTCCAGAACATGTCCATGACCGGAACAGATGGCCCGCATGCGGCCGTTGTCCCAGGGCACGACCGCCACACTGTCCATGTGCGGCGCAAGATCGTTCTGCCACATTATTCGACCGTCATGGTCGAGCAGAAAGTAGCCGCCGTTCACTTCATCTTTCCCGTCGCCATCGATGTCGCCGACGGCCGGGATGTAGGCCGGGCAGTGCCCGTACTCCGTCCATGGACTTTCGTGTTCCCAGAGGATGTCCAGATTGGAGTCGAAGGCGAGCACGTGCGCCCCGAGCTTCACGACAAAGTCCTGCGGGCTGGGCAGGCCGCGGAAATTCGCGATCAGAATTCTCTGGTGTGCCCAGTTGGGGCCTTCCCCGTGGCACGATCGAAACCGGGCCGGGGCGGCTTCCTTCTTCACCTCGCCGGTTTCGCCGTCGCGGACCTGGATGACGACATCGGCCATGCTCGTGGCCGCGGCATCGATCTCCTCCTTGTGAAAGAAGCAAATCACCTCCGCATGTCCATCTCCGTCCAGGTCGTGGATGGCGACGGGTCCGGGCCGCGAGGGCTGTGTTCCGCCGTGCCCGTGACTCCAGATCGGCTCCCCGTCGGCGGTGAATGCGCCCAGAAAACAGGGCTTCATGCCTCCCTCGTCGTGCGCGTTCTCCACGGAGCGGTAGACCAGGAAGTCGGCTTGACCGCTGTTGCGCAGGTCACCCATCCGGATGTCTCCTCCGTAGACCCCGGGGGCTTCCGTGATGCAGAACGCATCGGGAAGATCGATGACGCGCCAGAGGGTCGGATTGTCCATGAATCTCCTGTCGTGGGGTCGAGCGGCAGCCTTCACGCGCGGCTTTGTTCGCGCTGTTCCATGTCCCTCTTCATCGCCGGGTAGAACGGCATTGGATCCTCCTGGGGAGCGATCCCGGCGATCTCGTCGCCCCGCCATGTGAACCGGTAGCGCCTGCCGGAAGGCATTTCTTCCTCCGTGCGTCGTTCCGGCAGGTCGAAGACGAACTCGATTCTGTCGCCGCTTTTCAGTGCCTCTGCCGGAATCCACGCAAAGATACCCTTGCGTCGCAACGGTTGAATGTTGCCGTCAACGTAGAGTCGAATCGACGACTCGGGAGCCCAGCCCGGGATCCGGATCATGACATTGGAACGGCGTTTCACGGTAACCTTGACCTTTGCCTGTTGGCCTCTCGTGCTGACGACGTTCAGGTGTTCGTTCTCGGCGTCGAAATGCAGATTGACGCGGACACCCATCGCAGTTTGCGTGAGGATGTGCGAGTGAATATCGCAGAGGGTATGGACAACGGCGGCGTGCACATCAGGCGTGCAACTCTTTCCGGCGTGGGAATGCCCATGGATAGACCACGCGCCCGTCTCTCGAAGGTCGAATGTGCGATCGGAGTTCAGTCGGATCTCCTTCTCCGTCAACTGTGCGGGAAGGAGGCGCGCTCGGGTCAAGCGTTCCACGTCGTCCAGGAGCTCGTCGCAACCGGCGCGCATCGCGAGCCACAGCGCCAACTGCGCTGAATCGCCGGTGCTGGCCGGATCAGTGACTGGGTCGCCGTGTTCGTTGGGGAAGCGGGTTTTGCCCAAGTCATGCGGCGTCCAGCCGGATTCCTTAACGATCCGATTTCGGACGGCATTCCGGTAGGTTGCCTCCACCACATTCACGTATTCTTTATGCCCGGTCAGCAGGCCGAACAGAAGCAGCCCGCGCAGGGTGCCGTGGTAGGAATGGTTGTGACCGAGATTTGCGGGGTCGATGATCTCTGCCCGTATGCTTCCGTCGCGGTTCGTGGAATGTGCCAGGTGGTGTTCCGAAATCCGCCGGGCAAGATCCAGCACCTCGGGCGCGCCCGTGGTTTCGAACAGCCAGACAAGCGCCTCTATGGCACGGCCGCTCGTTGCGGTGCCATCGAACCAATTCCCGCGCTTTGTTTCCAGGTGCGAGGGGTCTTGCGTGTTCGGGACCTGTTTCCACGATCCCAGTCCCGCAGTATCGAAGCTGCCGTCTGCCTTAAGGATGCGTTCCATGGTCCGCACCAGGTGCATCGCGGCATCGCGTGCCCACAGGCTCTGCCGCCGCCGCACCAGCCCATCGAAGGCGAGAAGCGTCTCCCGGAAGTTGTGGGGGTTGATCTTGGCCTTTTCCTTCAGCCACGGCACATCCGTCCAGTTCATGAGCAGACGATCCGGGTTGTCGGTCAGTCGCTGCAGATTCCGTAAGGAAGCAGCCTCTATCTCGGCAGGGATCGCGAATCCGATCGTTTCCTCCAGGCGCAATACTGCGTCCCACCAGCGCCCCAGATCATGCGCGACCTCGTAGCCACCGGTCGGCATAAGCTCCTTCTCGAGATCGAGCATGGCCAGCAGTCCGGCGCCAGCCATTTGCAGTCGAAGGCGTAAGTCCATTATGATCTCCGAACATTTAGTGGTGGAATGCGGATTTTTGCATCCGCCGGCACAGTATCAGTATAGCAGAATGTGCCTCGTACGGTAGTTTCATTTTTGTCCTTGTCCTTGTCCTTGTCCATGTTTGGACGCGAATGAGTGAAGCAGGCTCGACCTATTCGCTGTTCATTGGTCCTTGCTCAAGTCGGCCTGGAAAGCCAATCTACCCCTCGTCACATGAATACAAGAGCCATCGTAATCCCGGCAACCCTGTTGATCCTACACCTGGGTGCGCCGACTATTGCACAACAGACGAGCAATTTCGAGATTCCTGCGGTGCCCGCGCCGGGCCCCGTCACGATCGACGGTGGGCTGGACGACTGGGATCTCTCCGGAGGCATCCTCATGTGCTACGACCTCGAGACCCTGCTCGATACGCATAGCGTGAGGGCCTCCCTGATGTACGACGAGGCATTCCTGTACGCCGCGTTTCAGTTTAAAGACCGTACGCCCATGCTCAATCTTGTCGATCCGGACATTGAGTCGGGCATGGGCTGGCGTTCCGATTGCGTGCAGTTCCGTTTCTGGACCGACGCCGACAAACCCATCGGCCCGGGAGGCGCGTTGATCGCCCATCTCGACTGCTGGTACTTCACTGACGGGCGCCGCCCCGCCGCGAAGCTGATACATCACAATATTTCCCGGGGAAAAGAAGGCATGGAGATGGGGCTACGGAACGCTCTTGGCAAGGGCGTGGATGCCGCATTCCAGGAAGACGCGGATGGGTGGGGATACGTCCAGGAGGTGCGAGTCGCCTGGGAACTGATCCGGCGGAGCGGCGAACGGTACGTTGCCGGCGAATCGTTTCGCATGGGGCTGGAATGTTTCTGGGGCGATGGGACCGCCCGAAAATGGTTTCAGCACCGCTTGACGGATTTGATCAATCGGGAGAAACCGCAGCGGGAGTTTTTCTGGTCGAATCACAATGCCTGGGGAACCGTGCCCCTGAGCCCGAAAGGCAACCTGAAACCCTTGCCTTCCGTCTCCAACCCGGCCCAATTGGAACAGAGGCGACTGGAACGCTACGCGACCCGCGGACACGAGCCGATTGCGAACGACGTGCCCGCCGACGGATACGTAACCATCGTGGTTGAGGATGAACAGGGCGGGCGGATTCGCAATCTGATTGCCGACACCCCTCGTGCCGCCGGCGCCAACACCGACGCGTGGGACGGGCGCGACGACGAGGGCAACCTGGTGGCACCGGGCAGCTACCGCGCCCGGGGCTTGTGGCATCCGGAGTTTGATGCGTTGTACCAATTCGCGTACGGGAGCCCCGGGGCTCCGGCATGGGAAACCGCGGACGGAACCGGGTCGTGGATCTCGGATTATTCGCCCTGTTCCGTCGCGACCGATGGGCAGAGCGTGTTCGTCAG
>CAZTAB010000182.1:0-6853 GCA_964611475.1 uncultured Verrucomicrobiota bacterium
GAGATTAATGGGCCCCAGCAGTTTCGCGGGTGTGAGTGTCCCGGCACCAGTGGCTAGTTCTTCCATCAGGAAGCCGCCGGTGATGACCCGGCTTGTTCCGGAAGCGCCTGCAAGGTCGATTTCCGTCTTGGTCGCGACAAAATCCGGGCGGTCATCAAGTCCATAGGTGAATTCGAAGGCAAAGCGGGTGTTCAGCCCCCCATTTTTCACGACGAAGGAAATGCCGGTCCATCGTGAGACGCGGTATTGCTCCTCGCCCCGTTTCATCTTTGATCGCTTGGCCCGGATCATCACGGGCTTTTGGTATTGTGGCTGGCCGGGACTGTATATGTGGAGGACGTCGTGCAGGGAATCGATGCCGGGCCGGTCGAAGACAAAATAGGCGACGTCTTTTTTTTTGCGGGCCGATTTGCGCGCCCCAGTATGTCGCTGAACCAGGGTTGCGAAGTTCCAGGGGGGGGAGCGAGGCAACGTCAACGGCCTCGGGCTCAAAAATCGTCGCGCCTCCGAAGAGGACCTTGGCAGTTTTGTCCGGCATTTGCGCGCGCGGTTCCGAGGTCTTGCCTGCCGTCTTCGGGGCTTCGGTCTGCCGCACGTCGTGGATGTAAGCCCGGTCCGCCTGGCTGAGCTTGTCAATTTGTATCTGCATGCGGCGGCCACCCGGGGCTGCCAATTCCACGATCGACCCCTCGACTCCCGCCAGGGATGCTTCGATGGTCGCTCCACTCACGCTCGTCCACGTGCGCCGCTCCGCTTGCGCCTGGCTGAAGCTCGCGGCGGTAAGGAGCAGTAGGATCAATACGAATGCACGCTGCATGTCAATGGCTCATAGATTCGCGCCCGCCTTGCAGAGGCAATAGAACGCGGAGACGGTCACGCTGATCCAGATTAGCCCCTGAATTTTCCACAGGATCGTGAGCTGGTCACGGTTCAGCCGCTCCCGCTCAACCAGGAACCCCAGCGCCGCGCCGGTGAGAAATCCCCCCGCGTGGGCCATGTTGTCGAGATGAAGCACCAGTCCGAAGATGAAACCGTAGATTCCCCACCGGATGAAGAAGCCGCTGTAGGCGGTGCGAAGGTAGCCGCCGGAGAAATGGCAGTAGGTCGCGCCGAATCCGATCAGCCCGAACAAGGCGCCAGATGCTCCAGCCCCGATCATGGGGTGAGGAAATAACAAGTGCGGCACGACCGCGCCAACCAGGCAAATCATGTAAACACAGTAGAAGCGGGAGGTGCCGAGTTCGGCTTCGAGCCACGGCCCGACCTGGGACAGCGCGATCATGTTGAACGCAATGTGGATCATGCCGAAATGAAGAAAACCGTAGGTGAGGATCTGCCACCATGCGCCTTCCGTGAACGCCGGGTAGATGATCCCGTCGAATACGATGTCCCCCATGAGGAAGGCGCCCATGGTGGCCATGGCTTCCCCTGATGGATTCAGAAGCATCGTCGTCCCGAACAGGCGGATCATGACGAGCATCACGGCGAAGTTGACAACCAGCAGGAGGGGGCTGGCGACGCACGCCCTTGGCATGACCAGGCCCAGCATCCGCGCAATGGATTGCCGGCGCCACGATTCGGCAGGAGTTTCGCATTTTGGGCACTTCGTCGCGTCGCGGTCCAACAGGCCGCCACATTCTCGGCAGAACTTGTGCTCGTAGGTGACCACCTGTTTCTTGCCCCACAGGTTTGCCTTGAAGTCTTCCCACCGGTTCTGCCATCGGATGATTCGCCACTGCCAGTGAGTGCCGTTCATCCCGACAGCGTCGAAAAACTTCTTCCAGTCCATTCCCTTTCGTATAGTGCAACTGCCGTACGCAGGCAACCTTCGGGTTGTAGGGGGAGGCTCTATGGCCTATCCTTGACGGTGAGACGCAGGGGGTTGTGTCCGGGGAATGCCGGAATGTTTGATGACGAATGGATCTCAAATCGTGACCGCCGGGGAATTGCCTCCCTGCTTCCGATTCGCATGACGGAACCAACCATAGGAAGGATCCTCGCTGGAGACCGGGAGCAGGCCCGCGCCTCGTACGAGGCTTTTTCGCGCATCCCCGTCGATCTGGATTTGTGGGGGGAAGTGTTCCCGGAACCGCCACGCTTCTCGAATACGATTGAAACCCCGGTGGAGGTTGCGGGTCCGGGCACCTTTCTGGGAAAGGCGACGCGCACGCTGCGGTTTGAGCCCTGCAACACGCCGGGCTGGTGGTTTGACCGGACCGATTTGCCAGACGACCTGCCGGTGAAGGTCTCGATTCGCAACGTGTGGAACACTGGACAGGTGGTCAGTAATATCGTTCTGCGCAGCGGCGCGCCTGCCAACTATATACGCCTCGTAGAACACATTATCGCGCTGAAAGTCGGCACGGGGATTCACAGCCTCATGATCAAAACCGAATCAGGGGACCCGCCGTTGTTGACGCGATATGGCCGGGAGATCCTGGAAACGCTCGATGGCGCCGGAATCCGACCCTTGAGGCTCCCGGTTTCCTACGTGACCGTAAAGGAGCCGGTCACCTTCTGCGGGTCGCGCGGGGAGTTCCTCTCGATTCTTCCCCACGCTGGTGGCCCCCCGGTGCTGTCCATTGATTGCGCGGTCGATTTCAAGACAGCCATCGGCAAGCAACGGATTCGTTTCCATGTGGACGACCAGAATTTCCGGCACGGCTCGGAGGCACGCACCAATACCTCAATGTTCAAGATGGTTTATTGCAAGACGATCGGAAAGTTTTTCGCTGACATCCGCAATCTGGGGTATAATTGGCACAATGTGCTCGTGGCCAGTCGGTTCGGTTACTTGAACAGACCGAAGCTGATCCATGACGGCAAATCTCTGGAGGCCGTCTGGCACCGGGCCACGCTCGATTTGTGCTCTGCGCTGGCGCTGATAGAGGACGGACGTTTTGTGGGCCGGGTGGTTTCCTACAAGGCTGGGCACAGATTGGACGTGGAGATGGTTCGAATGCTGTACCGCAGCCATCTCCTTGCCCCCGTCAAACCAGCGGAAACCTGACAAATTGTACCCGGGGCGGCGTTTTCGCATTGAACAAAGCCGGAAGTATGCTTTCCTAAAAAAGTGCATTGTTGCGCGGCGCGTCCTGAGGCGTATAAAGCGGGCCAGCGGAGCATAGAATCAAACGCTGCTATGCACCTGATTTTCGTCTTAGCCAATCTTGTTCGTGAGTGGAGAGACCTCCATTTGATCGGTCGCGAACTCTTCAAGGACCAGTCTTCCCTGTTTCAAAAAACGCTGGCGACGCTGAAGCACCCGAATGATGCGTTGCGGGAGAAGGCGGGGCGGGACCTTGCAAACTGGACGGAGCAGGGCGTGACGCGCCGGGAAGGCATCGAGGCCTTGCAGTGGGCTGCGGAGTCCTTTCCCCCGCGGCAGGATTCCTCGTGGCGCGGGTTTGACACCTTGCTCGTTGAGGCCGCTGGAAGCAATCCTGACCCGGCGTACGTAAAAATTATTCAGGAGTGCTTCTCGGTCTACTCGGTCGAAGCCCGCTGGGAAGCACTGTCACTCCTCGCTTCCATTCATGACCGGGGGGCGGCGTATGCCTACATGGACCTGATGCGGACCGCCATGCACGACCATGGATTCAGCGTCCTGCCGACGACTCCGCTTCTCGAAGGCCCGCGATTTCCCGATATCTACTTCCCGGGCTTGTTCGGGTACCTCTGCGAGCCGACGCACAGCCAGTCCGTCTGGAACGTCACTCTTCGCTTTTGCCAGGAAGGGATGATGGATGCGAATGGGCTGTGCGCCGTCACGGGGCAGTTGCTGCAGGACTACTTGGATCTGCGCGAAGACCTCGACAAGACCGGGTCTGGCGAGAGCTCGCGGTGGATGTGGGAGGACGGGTATGCGTCCATCCGTTTCAAGGCTGGGCTTCTCCTCGACCTGATGGGGTATGTCCGGTCTGACGCGGTGCTCGCCGAACTCATGCGAGCGGAAACTTTCGTGGATCCCCGTTTGCGGCTCTTCGCCCTGATTTCTTTGGTGCGACACGGCATGGAGCCTGGTCTTCAGGCATGGATTCCCGTGGCCCAGTCGCCGGAAACCCGAAACCTGCTGTACGAGGGGCTGAGCCATCTTGGGCGGTGTGAACTCTTTCCTGTCGAGTACTCGACACAGGAAGCGTTTGCCGAGTCCGACATGGTGAACTGGCTGATGTTCCCGACGGAACTGGGGCGTGCACCGGACGAAGTCCAAATGATGCACATCGAGCCGTTTGACCAGGACGAGGAGTGCCCCGGCGGCCTCTATGAAATCTACTTGTTCCGGTTCCGGGCCAGCGAGCCCAAGTGGGCCGCGGAAAAAGGGTGGATGGCTGGCATCGCCGGTCCGTTCGAATGCAGGACAGGGCCCAGTATCGAGAGTCTGGGCGCTACGTTCAGTTGTTTTGAATCTTGGGACAGCAGGTCCCCGGAGGGGCACCTGGAGTCCATCCTTAGCCTGTTCGATTCCAGGAATTGAACATAATTGCTTTCTTGATATTCTCGCGCGCTTGGGGATGAAATTGAATCCAAGATTCACCGTGTCACAGCGTTTTTTCCAGATCATCCGCGCTGTCCCCGCCTATATGGTTCTCTTTCCTTTTGCGCCCGTGTCCGCGTTCGCGTCTGACGCGGACCTGGGCATGAGGGTCTGGGAAGGGGTCGTTCCGAACCTCGAAGAGGTGCGCACGCTGGAGGACCAGCATAAGAATCTTCCACGATGGGCCGTCTTCCGGACTGATCGAGGGGATAATCAGAAACGGATCGAGGCACTGCTCGATGAAGTCGCCGACATTCTCGCGATCTCCGAGGTGCAGGGCCTACGCTCCTCGCTTGCCGCCCTGCGGGCGCAGAACGCGGCCGACGAGGCGATGATCGATGATCTCCAGGAACGCCGGATTTTCGCGCCGGAGGAAGCGTTTATGGGGGACACTGTCACACGGATCGACGCCCAGACAACCAAGCTTCGAGGGGCAATCTCGGATCGCGAGAAGGAAATCCGCGAGACAAAGGTTCAGTTTGCGGAAGAGGTGACGCAGTCGGGTGTGGACCTGAGCAGGGAGCAGCTTGACTTTCTTCTGACCACCGTGGTGGGGGACACCGTCATCGATATCGCGATCGCGTTCCACAATGTCAGGAACATCACCGCCCAGCTTGAGGCGTTGGCGACCCAGAGTCTTGAAAGCATGGAAACGGCACGCAGGTACTACGGGATGTATACCGTTCTGCTGAAGGCGCTGGATGCCATTTATGACTCAGCCATTGCGGAAATCGCTCAGATCTATATACCCGAAATCAACGAGATCGATACCCGCGCCAGGGCGTTGATATCCAAAACGGAGTCCCTGCTGGATGGCACCGGGGCGCTTTGCGGGGAAACATTTCCGCCCAGAAGTTCACCCTGGAGGCGGCGACCCTGTATCGCGATTACCTGGTGTAGCAGCGAGAAGGGCTTGTGGACGCCCAGGAAAAATTACAGGAGAATTTGTCGGTCGCGGAAAACACCTATGAGACGGTGAAGATTTCAGGGGATCTGTTGCGGGTGATGAGTTCCGGCGAAGACCTGTTCGGGTTGCTGTTCGAGTTGCAGGTGCCGACGTTGCGGCCGTTCGAAAATCTTCAAGTCAAGCGGGAATTCGAAAAGCTGACCACAAAGCTTCGCCGGTCGCATTGATCGCGGAGTGGCTGGAAGTCGAGGGGTCTGCGGATGACCCGCCCGCCCTTGTCTTACCCTGCGGGGCCTCGATTCCATCCCGCTTCTTTCCCCCATTCCTGGGCGATGTATGCTCAAGAGGCTTCCAAACGCTGAGAAAAAAACAAACTTGGAGGATCTCGAAGGACTGAACGAAATGGGATTTGTCACCCCGGGTGACTGTCCCGGCCGGTGGGCTGTCATGTCGACAGATGGGCGAAGTTGTGGTAGGCATAAGATTCAGGGGCAGCGCTGTCGGGGTTTTCGGATGCGCGCTGGAAACAAAAAGAGAATATGCATGGGGTGGGGCCGCTCCCTTCGCCTCTGCTTTGCTTTTGCCGTTTTAGGGCATGCTGCCCTGCTTTTGCCCTCTGCCTCCGGGGTATCGGCAACCACCACGAACCGCGTTTTCGAGGATGGGGGCCTCTGGTTTCCCGTGGGGGAGACCATCAATTACAATGTCATCTGGGGAGGGATTGTGGTTGCCCGAACGATCTCCTCGTCGGAATGGATTGAAGAGGACGGTCGCCGCCTCATTGCCATTCGGTTTCGTACGAAGTCAAACAGGGCGATCGGTCTGATCTACCCGGTGGACGATCTAATTGAAAGCGTGATTGATCCGGAAACCTTCCTGCCGGTTCGTTTCACCAAGAATCTCCGCGAGGGCCGGTATCGCTGTCACGAAGTGACGACCTTTGATCACGAACTGGGGGTTGCGACCTTAGAGAACCGGCGCGAGGAAACCACGCGGCAGTATGGGATCGACGACGACACCCGGGACCTTGTCTCATTCATGTACTCCATGCGAACCGCCAGTTTTCCTGTCGGGTCCCGCCAGTTGTTCCGGGTCATGGCGGACGAGAAACTGTATGACTTGCATGTGAAAGCATTGAAGCGGGAACGGATCAGGCTGCCCCGGTTCGGCAAGGTGGAGACCGTCCTGCTTGAGCCAGAAGCCACGTTCGAGGGCCTTTTCGTCCGAAAGGGAAAGATGAAGCTCTGGGTTTCCGAAGACGATCGCCGCCTGATTGCCAAGGCCTCCATCAAGGTTCCGGTGGCCAGCTTGGTGTTGAAACTGAGCAAGGTGACGGGCCCGGGCGACGACATGTGGGTGAGGAAGAGTCTGGAGGAGGAAAAGAGGAAACCGGCTTCTCCAAGGAGGCG
>CAZTAB010000183.1:0-8801 GCA_964611475.1 uncultured Verrucomicrobiota bacterium
CGCGGCAATCAACTGCCCGGTCCCATAGGTGGATGTGAACCGGGGGTTCCTCTGTTCAGGGTCCACAAGCATGAGCCCACTCGCCTGGGCCATTTCCACACACGCTGCTTCCTGGTCCGGGAACCAGGCGAATCCAGCCTCCACTACCTGCCCCACCAACGGTCCCCGAACACGCCGCTTCAGCCACGTCCCCCCATCCAGTGCATCCAAAAAGGCCGCGGCCGTGCCCTCACCCCCGTCGGCCATGGGACAAACCGTCACATCGAGCGATGGATCACAGCGCAAAAGCCCCCGCCTTACGATGCGACAGGCAGAGCGAGCGTCGAGGCTCTCCTTGAAACTGTCCAATGCCACGAGGATTCTCTTTGCTCTTTTTTGCAAAATAAAGAACTCACCCAACTTTCATGAAAACCCAAACCAAACAAATTCTCTGAAAATTCGACAAAAAAATCAATTCATCGCCAAAATCCAGCTTCTGGACAAAAAAATTTCGCTGAACACGGTTCGCCCACGAGATTGGAACGCCCAGTGCTAACTAAATGGGCAAAGACCAACAATGGAGTCATTGACCATGAAAACGAATGCAAAACTGTTCGGAATTCTGCTCATCACGCTGGCGAATGGGTGCTCCACCGTGCCTGACGCATACCGGCCCAGTATTGTCGGCCACGTGAACGACTCGATCGAGAGCGAGGGCCTTCAGGTCACGATTCACGCAGCGAATGACCGGGCTGTGGTCGGGGACACGATCTCTTTCCGCATAAAGTATGAGAATGTCGGCGCCAAGTCCTTCATCTTCCCCAAGAACCCAGACATCCTCTTTACCTGGACCTACTCCAACGGCAAGCGGGACAACTACCTCAACGAGGTACCCACGGAGGAGGAATATGCGTCACAAGACTTGGTCCAAATGGATCCGGGCGACTCCATCACGCGTTCATTCAGCGTAGAGACCTATTACTTCAAAACCCATGGAATCACTGAGTTTCGAGCCATTCTCCGATGCCCGCAATGTTCAAATCCTCGACTCTCCGCGGCGTGGCATGGACGGGCCGTCAGCAACGGGTACGGCATTCTCTTGTCCAAGCAGCGCGACTACGCGTCCATGCACAGGCCCGGCCAAGCAGCCTCCATCCCGGAAAGAATTTAACCGCAGGGCCAGGGTGGATGGACCGGATCGAAATTCTCTCCTGAACAACATCCGCGATCCGGCTCAGTCCACCGGCAACAGGGACTCTCCCTCCGGCGCAATCGGCTCCTCGGTCGTGTTCATTCCGTTGTCGGGTGGGGGAGAGAAAATGCGGTCAAGATCCCTGTAGGACAAGAAGAGCATAGCGGAAATAAGCAGCACGGCAAAAACAGTGGTGACGCGCGCGACCAGACGCTCGTTCATCGGGCGCCGTGTAACGGCCTCCATCAACGAAAACGTGATGTGCCCACCATCCAGGACCGGAATTGGCAACAGATTGATAATGGCAAGGTTTACGTTCAGGAGACAGGTGAACCATAGCGCAAGCCGAAAATCGATAGCAACCATGGCCCACAGATACTGGAAGATCATAGGAGGTCCACCAATGGCCCCGGCCGCGTTCTTCGCCTCCTTTGGAGTCACCAGGGCGCGCAAAGTCCTGAAAATCAAACCGGCGTGACTCTTGATCTGTTCCGCTGGCCGGGGATGAACAAGGACTGATCGGTTCACAGGATATCGCTGGAAAGTGATCCCAATAAAGACACCTTCGAACGTGTTGCCCACCTCGTCCTCCTTTACCAGGAAGCGGGGTGTCACCCTCACGGTGAGCGGCTGACTGTCCCGTTCCAGCATCAGGTCCACTTCCCGGTCTCTCCGGGCCTCAACCAGATCCTTCATTTGTGGGATGCTGAGAATCTCAACCCCGTCGATGGCCAGAATTCGATCTCCGGACTGAACGCCGGCCGCTTCCGCGCTGCCCCCCGCCTCCGTAGCCCCTACGATGCAGTAGGACGGCCCGCTCACGCCGGGAATCCCGCGAACGCCCTTGATGCCGAGGGCTCCCGCCTCCGTATCCAGATGAACCTTGAGAGGTCCGGCCTTCTGCTCCACCACGAGATCAACCTCGTTGCGCAATGCCGCAGCAATCGCAACGTCCTGCCAATTGGAAACAGGATCCCCGTTCACCTCCGCGATGCGGTCTCCAGAGCGAAGGCCCACCTCGTAAGCCACGCTGCCTTCCCTGACGAACCCAATGGCACTGGAGGTCTCGTCGAGCATCGAAGGTTTCCCCGCCCAAAAAATAACATAGGCCAGAAGGATCGCTAAAACGACATTCCCCGCCGCCCCCGCCAGCGCCACGGCGATCTTTTTCCCGGGCTCCACACGGGGAAGAGCAATCTCGTTTCCATCCTCGTCTTCCGTCCGCCCTCCCCCGGGTTCCATCTGGGGAAGAGCCACGTATCCGCCGAAAGGAATCACCCCGACCAAGTAGATGACTCCCCCACGCACCAGTTTCCAGATCGCATGACCGCACCCGATGGAAAAAACATCCGCCCTCATGCCGAGGCGCCGTGCAACCCAGAAATGCCCTAATTCATGGATGAAAATAGTGACCCCAAAAAGAAGGAGCACCATGAAAACAAAATAAACGACCTCGAGGACTATTTGAAAATCCATGATATCACCAGGAGGCGCGGTCCTGCCCTTACCACCGTCTCTTCGGGGTTTAACCTACGCCTGAAGCACGTGAACGTACAAATAGAGCACAGGTGACGCCAAAAGCAAACTATCGATGACATCAAGAACGCCACCCATGCCAGGAATCCAGTCTCCAGAATCCTTCACGTCGGCCGCCCTTTTGAACATGGACTCTACAAGATCACCAAGGATTCCGGCGACCGACAGGATCAACCCTAAAATCAACGCGTCCATCGCCCCGAACGTCCAGGAGCCCAAACTCCCGCCCGTCACCCGCCAGACGAGGAGACTTGCCGCTGTTGCACAGGCCACACCTCCCATGCAGCCCTCCCAGGTTTTCCCGGGCGAAATTTGCGGGAACGCCTTGTGCCGACCCAGTGCCGACCCGGCGAAATAGGCCCCGATGTCCGTGACCTTGACCACCAGGATCATGTACAGCGCGAGGTGTCGCCCGTCGCCTTCCGGGCAGTCGACCACAATCCAGGCCAAGAAACTGAGGAGAAACGGGGCATAAAGGACCGCCAGAAGCGTGGCCGGGATGGACTGGAGCGGCCTCCCCTTCTTTCGGATCAACACCACCACCAGAAGGGTCGCGACAAAGCATACCAGGACCAACATCGCGCCCTTCCCGCCAAAAGGATCGGGATCCCACCAGACACCCGACCAGGGACTGCAGGCCAGCAGGACCGCCGCCACCACGCCCACGCCCTGCTCGCGCTCTATCCCCGCGTACTTCAGCAAGCCTAAGGTCTCCGCCGCGCCTAGTTCCGCAATGACCTCAAACACGACCGCAAGCCAGGACAGCGGAAGCCACAGCGTGGCCGCGAGGAGGAAACCAACGAGGACAACCCCGCTTATGATACGGAAACGCAGCATCTGCCCCTTACCCGACATCCCCGAATCTGCGGTGGCGTTTCCTGTACTCCTCGATCGCAAGATAAAAATCGTCCTCCCGAAAATCAGGCCACAACACATCCGTCACGTACAACTCCGCGTACGAAAGCTGCCAAAGGAGAAAATTGCTGATTCGCATCTCCCCGCTGGTCCGGATCATAAAATCAGGGTCCGGCACGTCGGGCGCATACAAGTTGGAAGAGATAATTTTCGCATCAATCTGCGCAGGCTCCAGCATACCATCCTTCACGAGCTGCGCGATCCTGCGCGTGGCGTCGACGATCTCGTAGCGCCCGCCGTAGCTGAGGGCGAGAATCAGCGTGCCGGCCGTATAGTGACTAGTCGACTCCACGATACGGGCCAGATCATCCTGAACACCGGCCGGCAAATCGCTTGTGTGCCCGATGATACGCAGCCGGACCTTGTGCTCGTGCAACAGGTGTTCTTCCGCCCGCGCAAAGCGGCGAAGCAGGTGCATCAACGCATTTACCTCGTCCTTGGGCCGGATCCAGTTCTCGGAACTGAAAGCATAAAGCGTGAGAAACTCCACGCCGGCCTGCTGCGCGGCGCGCAGGACCGCCCGCACCGAATCCGCGCCCGCCTGGTGGCCGCGCACACGGGGAAGTCCGCGCTTTGCGGCCCAGCGGCCATTCCCGTCCATGATGATGGCAACATGTCGCGGCACCCGCTCGGACGATGAATCGTTCATCCTGCTCTCAGGCGGAGGCGAGGTCTTTCCTCTCCGATACACGAATCGTGCTTGCGCGCCGGGGCCCGACGGAGACCAACTCGGCAGGGACCCCGGTAAGTTCTTCAAGCCGGCGGAGATAGGCCTGGGCACGAGAAGGCAACTCATCGAAACGTGTCGCTCCGGTCGTGGGCTCCATCCAGCCCTCGAAATCCTCGTAGACAGGCGTGCACGCTGCAAATGCCCGGATATTTCCCGGAATCGAATCGATCCGCTCCCCGTCCACCTCGTAGGCAGTACAAATCCGGATCCTTTCGAACGTGTCCAAGACGTCCAGTTTAGTGATGGCCCAAGCATCCACGCCATTAATCATCACCGAGTACCGGGCCACCACGGCGTCAAACCACCCGCACCTCCGGGGCCTCCCCGTTGTGGCCCCGAACTCGTTTCCAATCCGCGCCATATTCTTCCCGTCATCGTCATTCAACTCCGTCGGGAACGGCCCTTCACCAACCCGCGTCGTATAGGCTTTAACAACCCCAATAACACTATCGACCCGGTGCGGTGGAATCCCGGTTCCGGTGCACGCGCCGGCCGCGGTCGAGTTCGAGGATGTAACGAACGGATACGTACCGTAGTCGATGTCCAGCATCGTGCCCTGGGCTCCTTCGAGCAGGATGGACTGGCCCCGGCCAAGGACCCCGTGCAGCAAGGGAATGGTATCCGCGATGAACGGCGCGAGGAATCGCCCCGCGTCGGCAATCTCCGCAACAACGGCATCCGCATCGAGCGTCTCCGCCGACATAGCCTGGAGCACCTTGTTCTTTTCCTCCACCAAGGATCGCAGCCGCTCTGGGAACGAAGAATCGAGAAGGTCGCCGACCCGCAAGCCAACCCGGGCTGCCTTGTCCCCGTAGGCCGGGCCGATCCCGCGCTTGGTGGTTCCGATGCTATTACCCATCTTGCCGGTCCGGTTTTCGCGTGCGGCATCGAGCTCGCGATGATATGGGAAAACAAGGTGTGCCCGGTCGCTCACAAACAGGCGGCCCGCCGGGTCCGCGCCACGTTCCTGCAATTCCCGGATCTCCTTGACCAGAGCCACCGGGTCGACCACGACCCCATTCCCGATGACACAAGACTTTTGATCCCGGAGAATGCCCGAGGGGATCAGGTGCAGGATGTACTTCTCGCTGCCGATCTCGACGGTATGCCCCGCATTATTTCCACCCTGGTAGCGAACGATCCAGTCGGCCTCGCTCGTCAATACATCTATGATCTTTCCTTTGCCTTCGTCGCCCCATTGGGCGCCGATGAGCACCTTGTTTGCCATCGATTTCTTCCTATTCCGCCCGATCCCTGGCCGGACTGTTTCAGGCCAAAAGAATAGCCCTCTTGAGGAGGGCTAAAAGTCGTCATCAATCTACAACAGCGAAAAGATCCGGTCCAGAGAAATAATAATGGGGCGACAATGTTGAAGGATGGAATCTCCCGGGACATCGCCCACACACACACACATGGGACCGGTCGGCCATCCAGGCCCCGAGTTCCATTCGTCATGGGTCATGCGGGGACCCCGCCAGGAGCTCCCTGTAGAAGCCGGAATACTCCTCAGCGCACCGTTCATGTCCATAGGTTTCACTGAAATGTTCCCGGGCGTTTCCACCGAGCCGCTCCCGTTCGCCGGGATTCTTGCATAGGCAATCGAGCGCCGACGCAAGAGCCTCCGGCGAGCCTGGGGGAACGAGCAAGCCCGTCTCCCGGTCACGGATCATCTCCCCTACCCCCCCCACATCCGTCGCCACAACCGGGATCCCCCGTGCCATCGCCTCCAGCAATGCGTTTGGCTGGTTCTCGAGCCTTGAACAGAGGACAACAACGTCGACAGAGGAAAAAAACTCGGGGCGACTCATGTAGCCAGGCAGCTCAATGCGGTCCTGTAACCCCCTTTGCTCCACCTGTTCCTGAATCCGATTTCGGCTGAGTCCATCGCCCGCGAGGAGAAAACCGATCCCCGAGCCGCGTTCCGCAAGGAGACCCGCCACCTCCAGCAGAAGATCATGATTCTTCTCCGGGCTGAACCGGGCGAGCATTCCTGTCACGCATGTTCTTGTCCCCGGCCTCTCCGCCAGCCCCCATGGAGGGGGATCCGGGGCCAACGGACCCGGGCGGACCAACCGCACCCGGCTCATGTTGAAGCCGTTCGCGCGAAGCCTCTCCTCGTAAAACCGGGAAAGAACCACCAGGCCATCGAATCGGCGCAGGGTCCGGCGTTCAAGAAGCTCATAGAGTCGTGCCTTCGGCCGACAATCCCCGGTCCAGCCATGAATTGTCGAAGATAGGATCGTGGAGGAGGACCCACGTGCAGCAAAGAACCCATGGCACGTCGCTTTCGCACCGACACAATCCAGGATGTCGACGGCATGCATCTGGCAGATCCACCGGATCCGCCGGATCAGCTCATGCGAAAAACGATGCCTGGCGGGACAGGAGAAAAAAGAACACCCGACCCCCTCCAACTCGGCGCGAAGATGATCCGGGAGGTCCTTGCGTCTTCGCTCTTCAATAAGGAGAAAGGACACCCTCATGCCATGCCGGCGGCACAACCCGCGCGCCAAGTCCAATGTTGCCCGCTCGGCTCCGTAGACAAAGCCGGTATCCTGCAGCAAAAAACCAACGTGAACGGGTTTTCCGCTACATTCCGCATTCGCGTCGCCCATGAATCGTAGTATGAATAATACGCCATGGACGAACAAGCCGGGACGGTATCGATCATCTGCGTGACGCACAATGAAACAGGGAATCTCCCGAGGTGGAAGGCATCCGTCGACGCCCTGCGAATCCCGGGTGCGCTTCAGGTAGAAACCATTCTCGTCGACGGCGGAAGCGATGACGGCACCGAGTCTCTGGCCCGGGACCTGGGATTTACCCACGTCCTTGAGCACCCTGGAGAATCCATTCCGGCATGCCGGAACATTGGGGCACGGAGCGCCTCCGGCCTGCTCATAGGGTACGTGGACGCGGATTGCGAGCCAGCGCCAGACTGGCTCGTCAAGGCCCTGCCCCACCTCAAGTCAACATCGCCCAGCCTGCTTGGATGGCCGAGTGCCCCACCGGAGGATAGGACCTGGGTGCAGCACGCCTGGCACATACACTGGTCCCACAAACTCCGGGCGGCAGTGGAGGCCGAACCCGAGAACCTGGTACGCAACCAGGCGTTTCGACTCCTGACGACACGCAACCTGATCATGAACAGGGACGTATTCGAGGCCGTCGGCGGGTTCGACGAATCCCTGGCAACCGGTGAAGACACTGATTTTGCACTGCGCGCGGCGCGCAGCGGGACAAACGTCTGCGGACTACCGTCCCTTCGCGTGCTTCACCACGGCGAACCGAGGACTCTGGGACAGTTCTATCGGCAGCAATACTGGCATGCGAATCGAGACGCATATGGAAAGATCCTGCGGGAACGCCAGGGGATTCAGGGCCTCAACGCGCTGCTTTTCACCTTCCTCTTTGCCGCATCGCTGCTGCTTTCCGCAGCAGGATTTCTGTCTGCATCTGTGCGCCTGGTGTACGGACTGCCTCTTGTGCTCCTGATTGGGGGCCCCGCCCTGCTGGTTGCAACACGGGCCAAGGAGCCACTGCAGGCCGTTCCACTGGCAATCCTCTACTTCGCCTACGGATTAGCCCGGGCCGTCGAACTATTCCGCATCCACGGCAAGGGAAAAAGCTGGCGAAACAGCCCCCCCCCATAGCAAAGAAACAGCGCCCGGGAGAGCGCTGCAACGGCCCTAAAGGATCAACTACACGACGTGTCCCCGCTCGTGAATCTCTTGGTACAAACACCGGAATCGTTCAAGAACAATCTCCGGCACGTGTTCGCACGCCACAACCTCCCGTCCCTTCCGGCCCATGGACACGCCAAGCCCGGGATTGGCGAGTACACGATTCACTGCATCCGAGAAGGCGTCCGTGTCGCCCCGGGAAACGACGTAACCAGTCTCGCGATGCCGCACCAGCTCCCGATTGCCTCCACAATCGGTGACGACAACCGGAAGCGATGCCGCCATGTACTCCAGCACGGCATTGCTTAATCCCTCGTTCGACCGCGAGGTCAGGATACCCAGGCGGGACTCAGCCAGCAGGGCCGGGACATCCGACACATTGCCAAGGAAATCCACCGCATCCCCCAAGTCCAGGGAGCAGGCAAGCCGATGCAATGCGTCAAGTTCCCGGCCACGACCCGCAATCTTCAGGACGACGCCCGGATGCGCGCGGACGATTTGCTGCATCACGTGCAGCGCGAGGGCAACATCCTTTTCCGGGTCAAGCCGGGACACGAGCGCAATCGATTTGCCGTCCGCGGTTCTGCCAGGTGAAAAGCGGTCGACGTTGACGCAGTTTCGGATGAGATGGATACGCCCGGAGGAAATCCCGTGGCCCAGAAGTCGCTCACGAATCGCCTCCCCGTTGACAACAACTGCGACGGCTTTACGGTCGGATCGGTTCATGAGGTGGAGTTTCCACCATGAATAAATTTCGCCCAGATCC
>CAZTAB010000184.1:0-10754 GCA_964611475.1 uncultured Verrucomicrobiota bacterium
GGTGAGCGCGAGCTGGATGTTTTCCTTGCCTGCGAGATTTTCAACGGCGGGAAAGTCTCCGAACTTGCGGAAGGCGATTGTTCCACGTTCCGGCCCTGCGCCGAGTTTTTCGCGAATGCGGCACGGGAGGTCCAGTTTGGGGATGGCGCCCGGATGGAGACGGCGGAAGGAGTCGAGGGGTTCACGTTTGTCGAGCCCTGGGGCGTGGTGGCCGGCGTGATCCCCTGGAACTACCCCGTGGTGTTGACCGCGTGGTTTGCATTCCCCGCCTTGTTG
Source organism: uncultured Verrucomicrobiota bacterium (assembly GCA_964611475.1). Classification (GTDB taxonomy): domain Bacteria; phylum Verrucomicrobiota; class Kiritimatiellia; order SLOV01; family SLOV01; genus CAUZEO01. The sequence continues at coordinate 277 of CAZTAB010000184.1, forward strand.
GCGGGCAACTGCATCCTCTTGAAGCCGAGTGAGGAAACGCCGCTGAGCGCGCTTTATTTTGCGCGCCTGGCGGAGGAGGCGGGCTTCCCGCCCGGTGTGATCAACATTCTGCCGGGCCGGGGCGAATTGACGGGCCGGTTCATCGCCGAGCACCCGGGCATCCGGTATATTTCCTTCACGGGTTCACCGGGCGTCGGGCAGAGCATCCTGGCCGCCGCCGACAAGCACGGCACTCGCGTGAAGCGGGAAATGGGTGGAAATGGCTCGGCGATTGTCTGTGCCGATGCAGATCCGGAAATCGTGGCCCGGCTTATTGGCAAAAACGCGAACCAGCACTTTGGGCAAACCTGCTGCACTATTCACCGGGTTTTCGCCGACCGCTCGATCTTCGACGATCTACTCGGGGCCTCGGAAGCGTTCATGAAGGAACTTACGATCGGAAACCAGGCGGTCAGGGGGACACAGCTGGGGCCGGTGGTTAATTCCCGCCAAACCTCGCGGATCCTGGAGGGGATTGAATTCGCCAAGCAGAAAGGCGCCGAGGCGGTCCTTTCTGGTGGGCGGGCAACGGTGGCTGGTTCGGACGGGTTCTACATGAAGCCCACGTTGCTGAAGTCGGATACGGGATCGGACTGCAACCCGTCGGAGGTCTTTCACACGTTCGTGAACATCCAGCCGGTGGACTCTGTGGACCAGGCCGTTCAGTTTGCCAATACCACCCGCTATGGCTTGGGGTCCAGCGTATGGACGAAGGACCTTGAGCAGGGAATCCGGATCGCCAAGCAGTTTCGGGATGGGACCGGTCAGGTCAACTGCCACAATTCCATTGCCTATGGCATGCCGTATGGCGGCCAGGGGATCTCGGGCGGCCCCGGCGGCGGGGCCAACTGCGCGGATACGTTGAGGGACTACACGCAGGTCAAGGCAATCTATGTCGGCGAGTACCCTGGCTGAGATGACGAATGCCCCATGGATCTCGAATGTGGAATGACCAGGTTGGTTTGAGGCAGGTGCGCGGCCTGATGCAGGCTTTGGGTTTCCTTATTGGGACTTCTTGTTACAGGCCGTAGTTTTTCATTCGTTCGGGACGTGGCGTTTTGTCTTTTTCAATCCTAGAGAGGTCGTGACTGCTGTGCTTTCAAGCGCCCAGATTCGATCGTACGGGGAAAATGGGTATCTTTTCCTCGAGGAGCATTTTTCCCGGGACGAGATGGATGCGCTTCGGGGAAAAATTGATGAGGTCGGGGAGCGGCAGGCGGCGTACACTGGAATGTCCTACGACGGGGGCTGGGGCGGAAAGTGGCGGGAGAATCTGCTGCCGGACGGCGAGGCTGGAAGGAAGACCGCGCTGCTGAGTATCCACAACATGCCTTTTCACTCGGCGTATTTTACCAGGCTCCTGCTGGACGAAAAGGTGACGGAGGTCATGGCCGGGTTGATCGGGCCGAACATCCAGCTCCATCACGTGAAAATGCACGCGAAGCCGCCGCGGGAAGGCACGGCCTTTCCCATGCACCAGGACTATCACTACTTCCCCCATGAGCAGCACAGCATGTGCGCCTACGTTATTTTTGTGGATGATGCCACCATTGAGAACGGATGCCTGTGCCTCTATCCCGGGAGCCACACCCAGGTGCTGCCGCCTGCGTCGGACGGGCTGTATCTTCCACCTTCGGACTATCCTCTTGAAAAGGCGATGCCCTGCCCTGGTCCAGCCGGCAGTGTCCTCATTTTCAACTACCGGACCATTCACGGATCCTTTCCAAACACGACCGATGCGACGCGGCGCATCCTTCTCTTGCAACTCCGTTCGCCGGACGACAACCCGACGGAGGAGCTCCACCAGTCTCCCGGACTTGGGCTTATGCTGCGCGGTGAAAACCCGAGACCCATCCTGACCGCGACTTCTGGTTGAACGGGGGTCGGCTGGCTGGGCCCGGTTTCCATTCATCCCGGCCGAGTATATACGGGATGGTCTGTCCGGCATGGAGAAGTCGGGGAGGAAGGAAATATTGCGGGAGCCTGCCGAAGGTTTGCTACAGCCGCTCGACCGAGACAAACAGCTGGTTTTTCGTGATTTTCCTTCATCGAGACGGGTACATATTCCTTGTCTCATCACGATGAATTCTTGACTGCCGATTCAATATCAAAGGAAAATCTAGGGGAGATGAATGCTGATGCCAGAGCAACGCTTTCCCCCCATGCAACCCTGCACGAGTGCGTTCGCCTTCTTGAATGTGGCGAGTTGAAGCCGGAGCAGCTACGCTCCGCCGTCGAGGACCTGGAGCGGCGGTCTGCGTGTCGACAGGACATCCTCTACATCCAAACCTTGTTCTCGTCCGTTACCTCATTGGTTAATGGGATGTCCCTGATCCAAAACGGGGAGGTGCAGGAACTGCCCGACGATCCGGACGATTGGCCGTACCAGTCGGTGCTTGATGCGATCAAGGACGGGTGGCGGGTTGTCAGTTTTCCCAACCTCGCCCTGATGATGGACGATTCGCGGACTTTGGGGATGGGCTGCGAGTTCATTCTCGAGAAGCTTCGCTGATTTCCATTGTGTCTGGCGGGACAACGAATGGGGCTGTGCCGCGCCGTGCCACGCATTTTTGTTCTGGGTCCTTCATGCGGCTACGGCCTCCCGGTGCGGGGGGATTTACATGTTGATGGTTCGCCTGAATTCCCACTAGCATGATCGTATGAACATCAGGCGACAGCATGCCATGAGGGGGTTTACCTTGATTGAGCTGCTGGTGGTTATCGCTATCATCGCCATTCTGGCCGCATTGCTGACCCCAGTAGCCCAGGATGCGCTGGAGCAGGGTCGATCAGCGGTGTGCAAGAGCAACCTTCACCAGCTGGCGGTGGCTCTCCACGGGTTCATGGCGGACCACGGGGAGAAGACGCCGCGGTATGTGGATCCAAAGTTTGGGAGTTCCCAGAGGGGGTGGGTGGGCCCCGATCGGGTTCAATACAGGGTGTACCGCCGACACTGGCACTACACGGCGTGGTTCAAGTCCGGGCATTACCAGGGCGGCCCGCGGGACGGGGACGGACTGCTGGGTGATTACCTCGGAGCGCAAAGCGGATCGAAAATTTCGATCATGGGCTGCCCGTCTGCCTTCGACAGGTCGGGAGTCAGCACATGGGCGGGAGCTGCCTATCCAAGCTTTCTTTTTCACTATGAAAGCCTCGCGTTAAACCTGGATGCAACAGGTCTGCGCCAGGGCACGGCGGGCCGCTACGTGCCCGAACTCGAAAAGCTGCAGGATTACGTCGTCTACGCCGACGGTCTTGGGATGGAGGGTGCCTACATCAACGGGTCGCGTCCCTCGGAAGACTATACCCGCCATGCTCCGATAAACCGCCACTCCGGGCGGTTCAATGCCATGTTTCTTGATAGCCACGTCGAGATGGGCGCGGTGGAAACGCATTACGACGATTCGACGAACAACAGAAAATATTTTGTTCGCCGGTAGACTATTCGGGCGAACTCCGCATTCGTGTTGTTCCATTGAACAGGCCGGTGTCGGCCTGGAGTTTCTTTCCCGCTTGATGTTGCCGTCATCAGCGTCCCGGTCGACGCGGCCATCGTGACGATGGCCTGGGGCTGATGAGGATTGCGACAGAAGGTCGTCGCTGCGGTTGAGCTGCTGGCTATTTTCCGTCAAACCAACCCGGCGGAAGGTAGTCCCGCTCCTCGGCTAGCAGCTCTTCAATGCAGGCATTCACGTCCGGGATGCTGACGGAAACCATGCTGGCAAGGAAGGCCTTGCGAAGGATGTCCCGGTCGCATGTCACGGCCGCTTCCACTGCCAGTTCATGTTCGTCCAGCACGCGTTGCATGTACCCGGTCAGCGGGCGGGGCATGTCGCCGAAGTGAAGGGGGTAGACGCCATTCATGTCGATGGCACAGGACAGCTCGAGGTAGGCGTCGTCCGTCATGTTGGTCACGGCTCCGTGATTGGCCGTATTGATGTAGAATCGCTTGCCCAGTCCGGCCCACATGGATTCAATCACATCACTTGCATGGTCCGGGGTTGTCTTGTCCAAAAAATCCTGGATGTCGCGGGTCCCATCGCCAATGTCGCGCATGTCCTTCCAGCATTCCTCCATCCACTGGTTCCGTACCTGGATGTCCCAGGTTTTAATCTCGAGGGCATCCTCCCTGTTGACGTCGTGTCCCTGGAAATAGGGCAGGTACTCCATTGTATGCCATACGCACATGGGCGCGTAGCCCACGCTGTCCGCCAGTTGGGATGCAATCCGGTTGGCCAGGCTGATCTTCCCCCCCTCCTTGGTTCCTCGATGCATCTCCTGTGTGTCCTCGCGGAGTTTTCCCTTGATCCGTGCGGTTAGGTCCTTTCCGTCCAGGCTCATTTCCACGAGCCAGTTGAAGTGATTGACGCCGCCGGACCGGATCTTCACGCGGCTACGCAGCGCGTCGGTGACGTCCTCTACAGTTTCAACCAGACCTGCTCTGACCATCAAATGGTTGTCGAAGTTTGGATTATGGGGTCCATCGCAAAGGGCCATGGACCGCAGGTCCGGGAAGTGGCGCATCATGGCGATTCCCATGGCACTGGTCGGATTGACCCAGTTGATGACCCAGGCATCCGGACAAAGGCGGCGGACATCCTCCAGGATTTCGTTCTGGCGGGGCACTTCACGGAGGGTGCGCATGATGCCGCCGGGCCCGATTGTGTCGGCGGAACACATCACCATGCCGTGCTTGGTGCTGATCCGGGCGTCCACGTCTCGTAACTTTACCCCGTCTACGGCAAAGGCAAGGATGACGAAGTCGGCTCCGGGGAGTACCTCTGCGTGATGGGTTGCCCGTTCCAGTTCCAACGGCGCCCCGGTGGCCTGGATCGCCGCTTTCGCGATGTCTCCAGCCCACTCGAGCTTTTTCTCATCCGGATCCACCAATGCCAGAGTGCCCCCCCTCAGGGCCTCCTTGGTGACCATTCCCCAGATGGTCTGGCGCCCGAAAAACACGCTGCCTGCGCCGATGAGGACAACTTTTGGACCTTTCATGTAAACCCTCTCTCTCCAGGAAACGGTGTGAATACCTTAACCATTGCAAACCGGGATGCATGGTGCAAGGGGCTAGTTCGCAAACCCGTTCCATGAAGTCGACAATGATCCGCCCAGCTTGATCGATTGCGTGGCATCGTGTCCTTCGCAGGTTGTTGAACCATCGTTTCAACGCACGTCCGTAATGATCCGTGCCACATCTCAGGAAACAATCTCGGGCATGATTTTGCGCGGCGGGGGTTGCAATGGACGGGAGTGGAATGAATAACGGAAACGCATAGGAGTGGATTTTTTTAAGAAAGCCGGCTGGCTCAGGTTCAATTTCCCGCTGGTTTTTTCTGAGCCTCCTGATTTAATTCCCGGCATGAGCATGAAAGTGGAGCGGATCATCGATTCCCGTCGCATTACTGCGGAAGGAGGACACTATTTTTTCGCGTATTACGACAAACTTCAGTTTTCGCCGGATGATCGCTTTGCGCTGGCGCAGCGGGCGATGTTTGATGACCGGCCACCCCGCCCGGATGATGTGCTCGAAGTCGGAATGATCGACCTGCTGGACGACAATCGCTGGATCCCCCTCGGGACGACCACCGCCTGGTGCTGGCAGCAGGGCTGCATGTTGCAGTGGCTCCCGGGTCATGACGACCTGATTCTTTTTAATACGCGGGAGGATGGCTACTACGGTTCGGTGATCGTGGACCTCACAGGGGCGGTGCAAAAGCGCCTGCCCCGCGCGGTCTATACGGTTCGGCCGGATGGTCTCGAGGCTATTTCCAGCGATTTTGCCAGAACGGGACACACCCGGCCCGGGTATGGCTACGTCGGAATCCCTGATCCGAACATGGAGAGACCTGCGCCGGGCGACAGCGGTCTGTGGCGCATGAATCTCGAAACGGGTGAAAACGAAATGATCTTTTCGATTGCGGATCTTGCCTCAAACGACCCGGTCCCCGCCATGCGGACCGAGTTGAACTGGTTCAACCATATCCTCTACAATACGGATGGAAGCCGCATCGTTTTCCTTCATCGCTGGCAGACGCCGCGACAGACCCGCATGTACACCTGCAGGCCCGACGGATCGGACCTTTACAGGGTCAGTGACGCGGGCGATCCCTGTGGGTGGCAGGCTTCCCATTTCTGGTGGCGCGACGCGAAGACCATCATGGTGTGGGGTGGCTCGTTGAGCGACCAGGTGACATCCGGATACCGGCTTGTCACGGACCGGACGGGGGAGGAGTTGATTATCAATCCCGACCTGCTCAACCAGGATGGCCACATGAGCTATCCGCCGGGGGAATCGGGGTGGTTCGTTTCCGATACGTATCCCGACCGGAAAACCAATATGAGGTTGTTGTTCTTCTGTAATGAATCGGGTGGGCCGCAGATCGTTGTCGCCCGACACGATGCAGGCCGGTTCAACGCGACGGAGCCGTCGCTCGTGGAGTGTCGGTGCGATTTCCATCCCCGGTGGAACCGCGCTGGAACCCGGATCACCATCGATTCCGTCCACGAGGGGTATCGGGGTGTCTATTTGCTGGATGTCGAGAATGTCTTTCCGTAGTGAATCGTCTCCGCGGGGTCTGTGGGCCTCGGCCCTCGCCGGGCATCAGGACTCGAACTCTAGTATCACCTCGGCCCGGTTGCTGAATGAGGCGACCACGACCCGCTCGGACTCCGGGTCATATTCGCCGCCTGTTACTCGGGTTGGGGACTTGCGGGAGGGGTGCGGCAGGCGGATTGTCACGTGGGCGGGCGGTCGGTCGGAGTGGCATTCTATTGACGCTCGAATAACTCCACTCTCGGTGCTCGGCTCGACGCGAAGGGACACGCAACCGAAATAGGTTGCGGCGTTCTTGATTTCGATCCCCTCGTCGCCTTTCAGCCAGGCCCGCGGGATCCCGGGGAGAAGATTCAGCGTGTCGCCATCCTCCATGTAGAGCATCCACCGGGTCTGCATCAGGAACCAGCCCTCCTCATGGGTCTTGTGGGGGCTCGTTTCCTCGACCTTGGTCACGGATCGCCAGATGCCCTCGGGGAAGGTGTAGATCTCCCTGTAACCCTTAAAATAAAAAAAAAAGTAGTACGACTTCAGGAATGCCTCCACTTCCCCTCGTTTCAGGTGGATCCACGGGTGCCGGCTGTAGTACGGCTGGCAGGAGGCTACGTTCCGCTTCAGGAACAGGTCGGAGTGGTACGCGTGAAGCCACCGTGCGTGCGGCTCGTCGGGGGCGAGGATTTCCTGGAATATCAGGTACTGCGGGCTGAGCAGGGAGTCACGAATCCAGAACTGGGCTCCGGTGCGGTTGTAGTAGTTCCACCGCTCCTTGCTGTACCAGTCGGTCGTGTCGCTGAAGATGGCAACCGGTCCGCACCCTTCCGCCCAGGGGGGGGCCGTTGGGCACCAGCTCCCGTCGCCGAGTGGGACGACCGGCGAGCGGGCCATCGCCTCGTGCAGCGATTCCCGGATGTCGGCCCTCCAGGCGTCGGCTTCCTTCGCCAGTTCCTCCGATTTCCCGGGGTTTGTCCGGGCCAGCATGTCGGCGACCCGCTTCAATCCGAGATAGCCATACCCGTTGAGCGCGAAGTGTCGGTATGGGTCCGGGAAGTCGCAGATTTGGCCGTCGATCATTCCGTAACCCCGGCCCCGCAGCGCCTCGTCCTTGCTGCGGTTGCGCCAGGCGATGAGGTATTCGCAGGAGCGCAGGACCTTCTGCTCGATTTCCCGGGCCCAATGGTCGTCCCGCGTGTAGCGATAATGCTCGCCGATACACCAGAGCACGGCGCCTGTCTCGATCAGGTAGTCGGCGAATGCCGAAATCGATCCGTCCTCGCGCTGCAGTTCCAGGAAAAACATCAGGGCGCGCCGTGCAAGGTCGTGGCGACCCATGGAGTCGAAGAACTGGATGATCGGGGCACTTTCCGTCCCGATGGGGGTGTACATCCCTGTGCAGGCGGCCAGTGGCCCGTCCGGCTCCAGTCCATACGCATCCATCTCGATGTGGATCAGTCCCGCCCGGATCATTTCATCCACGCGTGTCTCGGGCACGCGAATGCTCGTGCCTTCAGAAAGTTTTTTCCTCCAGAAGGTGCGACAATCCGCGTGCCGCTCATCGAAGGACTGTTGCGCAAGCAGTCTTGCCCGGTCGTGTGGAATCGGGCGGTGGGGAAGGATGATTTCGAAAGTGGCCGTTTCCCCGGGGGCAATGAGCACGCTTAGCTCCGGCTGGGAGAGCGCCGCCCCGTTGAGCCTGCCGATACAGAAGACGCCGATGTTTTTATAGGTGGAGAATCCATTTCCCCTGTCATACGACCACTCGGGACAGCTGTAACCGTCCGTGGTATGAAGTGGAATGGCCGATTGAATCCAGGCGTAACGGGGAATGTCGCCCGTATTCGTCGCCTGGGCGCGCAGAAAGAACACGGGTTGTTCTTCGCGCTTCAGCTCTTCTTCGTTGAGTCGTTCCAGCTCTTTTCCGTGTTCATCGCTCAGGCTGGCGCCGATCCCGTTGGCGTAGGCGAGGAGCCACGGTGTACCCTCAATCGTTGCGGCGGTGAGGGGGGTTGTTTCCAGCGATACGAAGGCCGTCACGTCGTACCGGATATCTTCATCCGGGATTACCCCGTGCACGATGGGCAATACATTGTCTTCCAGCGCGCGGGTGTTCTTGTGAATGCACATCTCGCCGCGTCCCAGGGCGAAGGTGTATTGCACGGCCTGATTGTCCCAGTTCGGCAGCGGGGTCTTGGTGTTATGCAGCCGCGGCCGGATTTGCCCCTTATAAGCCTTGGGGAAGCCGAATTCGAAAATTCGAAAATCCCGGCTGAGCCCGAGCCAGGTCGGGCAGTCGGTGGCACGGGTGTTTGCTGCGGCCGTGTTGAAGTCTTCCTCGGGTTCCGCTTCGATTCGTTGGCGAGCCGTTTGTCGCCCCTCGGTGAGCACGTCCGCGACAATTTGCTTGAAGGTGCGGCTGTCCCCGACCTCCGTCACGGCGGCCCCATGATCAGGCAGCAAGATCGGGTAATACGAGGTCACGTCACGTAGAAAGAAGCTGAAAGGTGTTTCCGGCTGGCGAACAGTGACAATGGTCGCCTGCGGCCCAGGTTCGAGGTTGCACTCCGCAAAGGAGAGATTCAGGCGATCGGCCTCCACGCTGCCCGGATCGGATCCGTTTCCGCTGAGTGTTCCATTCGATACGTCAATGCCCCCGGAAAAGGAGCGAGATTCCCAGACAATCGCAATTTCTTTCATGGTTAGACCCTTGCAGTTGTAGCTGCCCGTCCACAAGCGGACAGGCTGGAGGGGTTTATAGGGATTGAGCGCCCTTTTGTCGACTGTCACGGTCGATTGGATCGGCTGGGCGTATGAACTGGGATTCAGAGGGAAGCTGTGGTAGGGAGCTTTGCACTACGCCATGACAAAAATCTCTAGCGTCGAACAGTTTCTGGTCCAGGTGCCCTTTCGCGAGTCCGTGAGGTGCGACATGGAGCGCGCGGGCATTCACACGTGGTCGGAAGTGGAACTCACCCGGGTCGAAGCCGATTCCGGCATGGTGGGGTGGGGGGAAACGGTCCAAAACTACACGTGGCGCAAGGTGACGGATGCGGAGCGGGTCGTCGGGTCGTCCCCGTTTGAAGTGATGTGGGACGATTCCCTGGGTGCCGGGCTGCAGATGGCCCTGCTGGACCTGGCGGGGAAATGCGCGGAGGTCCCGATATACCGGCTTTTCGGGGAGAAGTGCCGCGACTGGTGCGCGATCTCCTATTGGGATCACGATATGTCACCCGAACATTACGCAGCCGAGGCCCGCGTTGCTGTCGACCTTGGATATACCTGCATGAAGATCAAAACGCGCCCCTGGTGGGATGTGCGCGAGACCGTCGGGGCAATCAGCGATGCCACGCCCGGCTGCTTCCGGATCGACGCAGATTGGAACGCTTTCCTGAACGAGGCCGGAACGGCGATTCCGGTGCTGCGGGAACTGGAGGAAGCGTTTCCGAAAATCAAGATGTTTGAAGATCCTATCGCCCGCGACGACGTAGCGGGCAACCGCCACCTTCGTGCCCAGATCAAGACGCCGATCGCGCACCACTACGGATTCATCCCGCCGCGCGTGGCGGTTGAGTCGGGGGTTTGCGACGGGTGGATCCTTAACCAGGGAGCGACCCAGACGCTACGCCAGGGAGCGACGTCCGCCGAGATGAATATGCCGTTTTTCCTGCAGATGGTTGGCACCGGGCTGACCACGGCGCTGGCACTCCACTTTGGCTCGGTGATGTCCCGCGCGCAGTGGCCCACTATTACCTGCCATGAACTCTACGACCATTGCCTTCTCGCGGAACGGATTCCGGTTCAGGGGGGGCATGCGCGGGTTCCGGAAATGCCGGGACTCGGGGTCCAGATTGATGAGGATGCATTGGAGAGGTACCGTGTCGAAGAGGCC
>CAZTAB010000185.1:0-5681 GCA_964611475.1 uncultured Verrucomicrobiota bacterium
AGAATCGCCTCTCGCGTCCCTCGCTGTAATTCACCCCTCCCCAGCCGATAAACGGAATAAACAAACCAGAGGCCCACGTAGAACTGGACCAGGTCCCACGACATGATCGCGAGACCGAGACAGAATCCGGACCCCAGGGCATAGGCCACAAAAGGCCGACGCCCCTTCGCCTTCACGGCCGCCATGTCCAGCGCCAGATGTGCCATAAGACTCGGCAGGGCAAAATTTTCCCGTGAGACCTCCTGCCCAGTGGACCGGATAACGGAAGCCAGCGGAAAGGCATAGAACGCGCCAGCCACGAGTGCCCCGCCCAGCGAACGCCACCACAACCAAACCCACAGGATCATCAGGGGAATGCCCAAACAAAACCAGATGGACTCCACCCAACGGATCCGATCCCGCAGCGAAATGGCATCGGGAAGAATCCGGCACAACACGGCGTACACGTACTCCGAACCCAGGGAGTATGTCTTCCAGTTCTCCACTCCGTGCGGGTACTCAAGTTTGCGATCCAGCGCAGGAAGCGATCCGGTCCTGTACACCGTGGCGATGCGATCCGCGTGAAGGACACTCTCCAGGGTGAAGGGCAGGTCCCTCCCAATCTTCTCGAATTGAGCATGCAGGACCCCACGGCGGAGACCAACCCCCGCGGCGTACAGCAGAATCATGCCGGCGAGGAGAATCCAAAACCTAGAGTTGCGAAGAATAGAGGTATCGATTTGGTTCTATCCTCTGGCCCACGAAAGGCACGTTCCTGCCCGCTTCGGCACGCTACATTCTTCCCGGAACCAACATTCACGACAGCGCCCAACGCCTCGGTCAGCCCACCCTAAACCTGGAACACCCAGCCTCAATGGTTCGGCCACCCAGTGAACGATCGCAAAGAGAGGCGTTAACGGGAGGCCCCCCACTCACCCTGTAACTGCGGCGGAATTCGCCTCCAGAGTCAGATTGTCCCGACCAATAAACGACCGGACGACTTCAGGGAAGATTTTACACGGCGCAAAAATCCATGTCACACATAGGCACAACTAGCCCCGGTATTTTCATCGCTGGATCCGCGAGCTCGCACATTTTCGAAAAGACAGACGCCCCTTTGATTCTTGATAAGGGACCACTTTGCGCCGCCTCACTGCCTCTGTGCATAGGCACACGGGAAACCCCTACGAGCTCGACCCGGGAATAAACGTGCTATCAGAAATCCGCTATTCCGAAATCATCGAACCCACCGGCGACAGATCGGATGACAGTGTAAGATCCGCCCTCTGCTTCGGCTTGTTCACCACCTGGCCTGCAGGGTCGACAATTCGCGCGGTAACAAAAATCAACAAGTTCCGCTTCCGGCTGGCTTCACCCTCGCTCCGGAACAGGCGCCCGACGATCGGAAGGTCACCAATAAAGGGGATCTTGTCATCAAACCGGGTTATGATCTCATTGATCAGTCCGCCCATCACGATGGTCTGCCCATCCCAGATCACGATGCTGGTCGTGGCATTCCTGCTGGCAAAAATCGGCTGCGGAATGTTGAACGGCGGGGTTCCATATTGAATCCAGTCGACCAGTTCAGCCACTTCCGGGGCCAGGGTCAGATCGATCGTGTACTTGTCAGGGCCCACCGTCGGCGTGACGTTGAGAATCACGCCCACTTCGCGTGTCTCAAAAGACTCGGGGAAGATCACGATACCGGCGCCGGCATCGGCGTCGATGTCATTGTTTCCACCGCTGCCCAGGATCAATTCTGCGGTTTGCGCCTCGAATTCCGTCGGGTAAATGATTTCTTGAACCACCTCAATGGAGGCGGCGATCCCGCTGCGCGTCGTAATGCGCGGTGCCGAAAGCAGGTCGCTCCCGCCGCTCACCGCGAGTGCGTGAAGGACAACCATTAATTCGGGATTCGTTAGAACACTGGAGAAGCTGAGAACGTCACCCAGAAGACCGGTCCCGTCCGATTCAGCGCGGGTGGCTCCCTCAATTCCAGTCGGGCCTCCGGTCAGGAACCGTAGTCCCTTGGTGAAGCCGGCATCGTCCGCATCGATTTGAAGGCGCTCCTGACCAGCGATGAACGAGCCACTCTCGGTATTCCGGGCAACCTCGTAGTCATCCGTCATGATCCACTCAAGGCCTAGTTCCTTGAGATCCTCCTGAATGATCTCCACGAACCTCGCCTCGATCTCAACCTGCGTGGGCGGCACATTGAACTTGGGCAGGAGGCGCTCGAAAATATCCAGATTCTCAATGATATTCCTGTGTACGATCTGGCTGGTCGAAGGATTATAGGTCATCGAGGCACCCCGCGGAATGGGCACGCCCGCCCGGCGGAAGAAGGCCGCCACGTCAGGGCGCCTGAACTCCACCGGCCTGCCGATCTCGATGAACTCACCGCCGCCGCCGCCGCCGCCACTACGTCCACCACCACCGCCGCGTCCGCCACTGCCGTCAGAATCGCCCGTTTCGACAATGACTTCCAGCATGGAAGGCTGGACCGCGTACACGCGGGTCTCCATCTCTTCCAATCCAGATGGGGTAATGAAAACAATCCGGTTCTCGATTTTGAACTTGAGGTCTGCGTACTCCGTGATGATCTGAAGCGCGTCGTATAAGGAAATTCTTCGCAGAACCAGCGTGATCTGGGGAACTTCCACATCTGTCGTTGTCTGAAAAGTCCCCTCGTCGTTGAATCCTCCGCCAGGATCATCGAACGGGTCCGCGCCACCGAATTCGTCATCGAAGCCACCGAATTCGTCCCCAAACTCGCCCCCTGCATCAAAACTGCCAAACTCCGGCTCCGGGCCGTATCCGCTGGAACCGGGCGGAAGGTAACCGCCAGAACCGGGACCACCGAAACCTCCGGGCCTCGCGGGTCCCCCGGGATACATTCCATCCAAACCAGCCGACTGCCCATCAAGGCCCCCATCGAAGTCCCTGCGAGGCGCGGTCAGCTTCAGCACAATGTTGATGCCGTCAGCCTGCGGGTCGATTTTTCGGCTTTGGTCGCGGAGCTCCTCCACCACGTCAATGATGTTCGCACTGCGGAACTCGAGGGAAGGAATGCCCATTTCCTTCATCTTGGCGATCATTTCCTCGGTATCTGCGTCGGTAACGATCGTCTTCGCGTCATCACCGGGCATCCCGATCTCCGGTTTCTCGATATCGGTCTTCAGCGGCGGGTTCCAGCGGGAACGAACATCCTCATTATAATCCGCGATCGTGCGTTCCCTCGCCACATTCGCGAGCTTATACTTCCGTTCCTCGAGGATTTTCAAGTAGCGCATGGCCTCGGTGTTGTACCGGTCGAGCAGGCGAATCTGCTCGAATACAACCTCCGCCTCGTCGATTTTTCCATTCTTGTAAAGGTCGCGTCCTTCAATGAGCAGATCGTTGATGCTGCTGGCCAGGGCAACCGTCTCAGTGCGCTGGGCCACGAGAACCCGCGGCTCCCCGGGATGCTTCTCCAGGTATTTCTCAACCGCCCCCCGTAATCTCGTGAGACCCCGGTGGTTCGGTGAATAGGAAAGCCCCTTGTCTGCAGCGCTCAGGGCCTCTTTCGCCTTCTTTTCCTTGAACAGAGAACGGGCAATCTGGAAGTCCGCTTCCGCGTGCCCCCATTTTGCGCTTTCGCGATCCTCCTGGTGCATGGCGATGTCAGGCAGAAGGATCAAAGCACTGTCAAACTGGGCGATGGCCGTCTCATAGTCCTGGGCAGCGAGGGAATCCAGTCCCTCCTGAAGCCGGAGAGCTCCCTCCTTCGCGTTATGCCGCCGTTGTGCCGCCTCTTCTTTTGCCATCTGGTCGGCCAGTGCCTTCTTTTCCCCGAGGGTCAAGTCGGGAACAGGCGCCGGCCCCTCTTCCACCGTGGCGGCCGTGGCTTCAGCCAATGCGGCAGCACCCGCGTCCACTTCCTCCACCGCTTCCGGCTCTTCCTCGGTGCTTTCCTCAAAGCCGGCAAGGAGTTCGTCAATGTCGATTCCCCCTGTTCCGGAAGATGCATCCGCCGCCGCCCCCTCCTCGGCCTGTTCCCCCCCGCTATCGCTCAGCAGGTCGTCGAGCAGGTCATCCGCGGCCTCAACCACATCAGTTTCCGCCACAGAGGAGTGAAATGTTGGAGAATATTCGCCTAGAATCGCGGCGAGGACATCTTCGCCCCCTCCCCCCGATCCGGTCGCCGCGCTCGTGGCGTCCGGAACCACATCGTTGGCGGCGAGAACCGCACTGGGTTCGCCGTGTGTGACCGGCTGGTCATCCAGCTCAGTCAACAGATCGTTCAGGAAGGTTTGGTCCTGCTGTGCCCATGCCAGGGTCACTGCGGTGATGACTGCGATCAGCACGCAAGCCGCGCGTTTACCGATTCTCATTAAGGGGTTCTCCTCTGTCCGTTTCCTGTCATCCAAATGCTAATCCGTGCAGCCCGCACTCGACACACCGTCTCTATCTTCGCGGAACGAATGGTCTAGTTCCTGGTGCCACCCGTTCCCTGCCCGCAGTTCCCCGCCCCGAGGAAGGACCACCAGTGCCGCCCTGCCTCAAGATATGAGCCTCTCGCTTGGAAATGCGCGTAATCCTTGTTTCCTCTCCAGAATCATCATGGATTATTATTTCGCTGCTCGTTATGTCAACGATATTGTAGGTAAGCTCTTGCATTTCAAAGGTATCACCCTTGAAGAGCCCTCGCCAGCGCTCCCCGTCGATCAAGGAAATAAGATTTGCCGACCGGCGCTGGGTGAGCGCTGCCTTCCCTTTGACCAGCTTAATGATTTCGAAACCTTTCCTCAAGATCAGAGTGGGGCCTTCCTCGGCATCCGGAAGATACTCCGAGAGGCTGTAGCCCTCCGCCGTCTCGCCAAGGAACTTGAACCAAGTCTTGTTCCTGTTTAGCTCGTTGAGCTGGAAGCGTTTACCCTCTTCCCGGTCCGATGCGGCAACAAACAGAACCTTAAGAACCTGCGTGTCGATCTTGGTCGAGCGCAGCTTCGACGACGGGGAAGGAGAGCTGGCAAAATCGTTGGGGTTGCTACCACCTGCATACTCCTCCACGTTTGAGAATCCGTCCCCATCTGCATCCAGGAACGCATCATTGGGATCATACTTGTTAAATCGATGATCATCCTCCCATTCATCGGGCATGCCATCGCCGTCACGGTCGGAATTCTTTGCATCCGTAATCTCTGGTTGCTTTGCCTTGCAGATCGGGCACACCAGTGCCTCGTAGGGAATGGGTCCCTGGTGGTTTGGATTCACACACACCACCCTGACTTCGCTCATCATCATCCGACCGGTTGCCGCCTCCACTCCCGCAAAGGGGTTTTCCAATAGTACGTTCTTCTCAACGTAGCTGTTAAGATCAACCCTCTCCGCGGTCTTCTCCCGTGAAGGCGGCGGCCACTCGGCGTCATTCACGTCCTTGCTCTCATAATGCACCTTCACGTTTAGGAACACAGCGGACCCAAGCAACGCGACTTGAGTTACGACCAGCAGAAGCTTGTCGTAATTCTGCTGAATCCAGCCGCCTGACGTTCCTCGAGCTTCAGCCACCTATGAACTCCCCGCCTTTTCTTCCTCAACTTGCGGCGCGGCATCAAGGCAGAACTGATAGACGTCCAGCTCCATCTGAACCTGCACCAGTTCATCCTGTCCGTAAACAGTTCGGTCCTTCCGGGGAATCCTGTAAAGTGGAATTTTCCCAT
>CAZTAB010000186.1:0-5972 GCA_964611475.1 uncultured Verrucomicrobiota bacterium
GGAAAACCTGAGCCGGGCCGGGAGATTTGGAGGGTGTCCCGTACGGTTCTCGTCGCGGACTCCACAGCCGAGGCGTGGGATCTTGCCAGGAACGGAACGCTCGCGCGATCCTTCGAGTATTTCATCGCCCTGTTCAAGTCCGCTGAAATGCTTTCGTTGTTCCGGGCCGACCCTTCGCACTCGGACGATGACATCACTCCCGAGTATCTGTTGAAAAATCTTTGTGTTATTGGGGATGTAAAGGAGTGTACTGAGCAACTAGAGCAGGTCTGGGATGCCACCGGGGGATTTGGTACCCTACTGATGATGGCTCACGACTGGGATAACAGGGAGCTCTGGAGGCGCTCCATGGAGCTTTTGAAAAACCAGGTGCTTCCGTCCTTGCCCAGTCTCTCAAGTTAGTTGAGTGGAGAATCATGGCGTTTGATTCGAAGGCGCAGCGGCAGATCATGGGACGATTCGCTACCGGTGTTGCCTTGGTGACCTCCGTTCAGGAGGGGGTTCCGTTCGGAATGACGGTGAACTCCCTGACTTCACTCTCCCTCGACCCACCCCTTGTTTTGATCGCCGTGAATTGCGAGAACAGCATGCACAAGGTTCTGAGCGAATCCCGCTGTTTTGCCCTGAGCCTGCTCACCGTGGAGCAGGAGAGCATTGCCCGCCATTTTGCCACGAACGGGCCCAAGGACTTTTCCCCGCTCTCGATTGCCGTCGCGGAGACAGGGTCCCCCTTGCTTGCGGATTCGTTGGGACACATCGATTGCACGGTGGAGGACATCGTCTCCGGGGGAGATCACGACATCTTTGTCGGCCGCTGTGTGGCGGGGGAACTTCGCGACGGGGAACCGCTCGTATTCTATAACGGACTGTTCACCCAGCTCCCGCCGGGTGTGTTTGCTGCCGATGAGGACTCGGACCAGTATCTGCTCGAGGATACGTTCGGATTCTACGGTTCCATATAATGGATATGCGGGAGCGATTTCCCTCGGGAATTCACTATCCGCCCTGCCGGGGTGTAACGCATTCCACCTCGTCTCCGTCTTGCAGCCGGACCCCCGCATATTGTCCCTGCGGCACAAATTCCTTGTTCACTGCAATGGCGACCCGTTCCCGTTCACAGCCGAGGCGCTGAACGAGGTCGGCAACCGTCATTGCCGGATCCACGTCTGTCAGGTTTCCGTTAACTCGTATTTCCATGAGACCATGTCCGCTGTCCGCTGCGCCAGCTCCGGGCCCACGAGAAACCCGTGCCGGTACAAGCCGTTCATCCGGATGAGCCCTTGCTCGCGCATGATCCGGGGGAGGTGATCAGGAAGGGCCGGGCGCAGATTCGCGCACGTCTCGAGGATGCGGGCTTCTCCAAATCCAGGGTGCAGCGTGTAGGCGGCAGAAAGCAATTCGAGCTCGGAGCGGACGGTGATAGCACCGCGATCATTGCTTTCGATTGAGGTGGCCCCGACGACATAGAGGTTTTCATCCCGTGGGACGATGTACAGCGGGTACCGGGGATGCATCAGGCGGACCGGGCGCAGCAACTCGACGTCCGGAGCGTTCAGGTAGATCAATTCTCCCCGGACGCCCCGCAGTCCCGGGATGTCATTTCGGGCGCCATATCCCCGGCAGTCGAATACCCAGTCAAACGGCCTTGCCCCTGCGGCTGTTTGGATCCTTCCTGGGGCCACTTCGGTGGCCGGGCAACCGGAAAGCCATTCAACCCCGCGGCACACAAGGGTGTCTTCGAGGGATGCGAGCAGAGCCCGATTGTCGATATGTCCCTCCCCCGGAAGGAAAAGCCCCTGCTGAAAGCGGCCACTCAGCTCCGGTTCCAGGGCCGATATGCGACGGCCATCGACTCGTTCGAGAATGTCCCTGTTTTTCACCTGCCCGGTGATTCGGTTCTCGAGCCGGGTGAGCTCTGGTTCGTCCAGAGGATGGGACACGATCAGTGTCCCATCGACATGAAAGGGAACTGGTCGCCGCAGCTTTTCAAGGATTCGTGGCCATAATTCGAGTGAGGCTGCGCCCAGTCGGCAAATCTCGGCGTTCGCGGTTTCCAGTTCGCTGAACGGCGCGAGCATTCCGGCTCCGGTGTACGCGCAGCTTGCAGCGCCGGACTTGTCGTCGGCGTCGAAGAGCGTGACGCTCCAGCCGCGGTCAGTCAATTCCAGCGCGAGGAGTCTTCCCGCCAGCCCTGCGCCGGCAATTCCCGCCGCACCCGGGCTGCTTTGCGCATCTTGTTTCACAAACACAGGGTAAGCCACAATCTCGTCATTCGCAACGCGGAGTTTAGAGCGCGATTGTTTACTCTGGAGTGAGTCAGAAAATAAAGCCGGAGCTGCAGCCAGGGCAGGAGCCTCGTCGGGCTTTGTCCCGCCGGTACACCGAGAGAGGGAGCCTCCACCTTGGCATCAGGAATTTCTCGCCGTGAAAGTTGTTGGAGATTGTTGTTTGCCAGAGAAGCCACCGGCTGTCCTTGTTCTCTCTCGCGAACTTTGCGAGTCTTTCCTGCTATGAAATACCCACCTGTGCAAAGCCGAACCGTTGTCGTCACCGGCTGTTCGAGCGGTATTGGAGAGGCGGCCGCCCGTCTGCTCCGGGACGCCGGATGGACGGTCATTCCCACCGCGCGGAAACAGGATGATCTTGATCGGCTACAGGCCGAGGGGTTTAAGCCTTTCCGGCTGGAAATTGCCGATTCGCAGTCCGTGAGGAATGCGGTCACGCAGATTCTGGATGCGTGCGGGGGCAAACCGGGCGCAGTGGTTAACAACGCGGGGTACGGACAACCCGGGGCCATCGAAGACCTGTCGCGAGAGGTGATTGCCAGGCAATTTGACGTCAACGTGATCGGGATGCAGGAATTCACGAATCTCTTCATTCCGGTGTTTCGGGGACTTGGCTATGGGCGGATCGTGAACATCAGTTCGGTCCTTGGGCGGGTAGTTGTCCCGTACAACGGGATCTACAGTGCATCCAAGTACGCGATGGAGGCGATTTCCGATGCGCTGCGAACTGAACTCTTTGAATCGGGCATTGCAGTGAGCTTGGTGGAACCCGGCCCGATCTATACCGAGTTCCGAAAGAACGCGGTTGAGGTCGCCGAGCGAACGCTCGATATGGACTCGGAGACACACGGGAAATTATACAAGAGGGAACTGATGCGAAGGAAGAAGAACCCGCAGGCCCGGCGCGCCGGGGCGTTGCCGCCCGAGGCGGTGGCAAAGAAAATTCTACATGCGCTGGAGTCGCCCCGTCCCCGGGCGAGGTACCGCGTTACCCGGGCCGCACACATCGGGGAACTTGTTCACCGATTCGGGCCGGATGCGCTGGTCGACCGGGTCCGGTTCCGTTATGCGCGCAAGAAGTTCCGACGAGTCGAGGGCCCTACTTCATCTCCAGCTTCTTGAGCTTCGGGGTGATGTTGAAGGCGCAATAGGGCGCGGATTTGTTCTTGTTGTAGTAATCCTGGTGGTCATTTTCCGCGGGATAAAACTTCGGGGCGTCCGTGATTTCTGTGACGATGGGGTCGGAAAACCTGCCGGACTTGTCGAGCTCTTCCCTGACCGCTTTCGCGATCTTTCCCTGGTTTTCGCTGTAGGTGAAAATGGCAGATCTGTACTGCGTTCCGACGTCGGGGCCTTGGCGATTCAGCGGCGTGGGGTCGTGGGCCTTGAAGAAGAGCTCGACCAGATCCTGATAGGCAGTCTTCGCCGGATCGAATTCCACCCTGACTACCTCCGCGTGCCCGGTATTTCCGTTGCAGATTTCCTTGTATGTTGGATCCTGGGTGGCGCCACCCTGATAACCGGAGATCACGTCTACAACGCCTTCTTTGCGCTGGAAGACAGCCTCCATGCACCAGAAGCACCCGCCCCCGAAGCTGGCAAGCTCGGTGTTCTCAGGTTTGAAGCCGGAAGAATTCTCGTTTTGCATCATTTCGTCTTTATCCTGTCCGATTTTTTGAAACGCGGCCCATCCCATCCCAATTGCGAGAAGGATTGCACATCTCATGAATGTTTTCTTTTCCATAACCGTTACATTCGAAGCGTTGGATCGTATAATTACTAAAAATACGGAAAGAACCCGTCCTGTCCAGACAGAGATCCCGGGCAGGCGATGCGGGGAACGGCATTGTGCGGGTGCTTTTCCGCTGGTAGGGTCGGGTCCGGGTTTGAACTTCTTCGGAGGGAAGGGAGAGACTCATGATGTCAATTTCCAGTTTGCTTGAATATGCCTCCAAAGTCGGAGCATCGGACATCCACTTGGTGGCGGGTGAAAAACCCGTATTTAGGCAGTTTGGCGAGCTCGTCGAAGGTGGATCGGACGTGATGACCCCTGATGGCATTACGGCTATCCTTCGGGAAGTTGTGCCGGAACGGCTTCAGGCGATGCTTGCGAGTGAGCATGAAGTGGATTTTTCCATGGATCTTCCGGGCATCGGTCGGTACCGGGCCAACGCGTTTTTCGAAAAGGGACGCCCCTCCCTGGCCCTGCGGGCGGTGCGTATGGAAGTCCCCACGTTTGAGGAACTAGGACTTCCCTCCTTGATTGGGGACATCGCTCTGTGCCGCCGCGGGATACTTCTTGCCAGTGGACCCACCGGCTGTGGGAAATCCACGACGCTCGCCCGCATGATCCAGCACATCAACGAAAACGACCACATGCGGATCATTACCATCGAGGACCCGATCGAGTTTCTGTTTTCCAACAAGCGGTCGATCATACTCCAGCGGGAGATTGGAACTGACACCCCGTCTTTTTCCCACGCGCTGCGCAGCACCCTGCGCCAGGACCCCGATATCATCATGATCGGAGAAATGCGCGACGCCGACAGCTTCCAGGCCGCGTTGACCATGGCGGAAACAGGTCACCTTGTCTTGAGTACGCTGCACACCGACACGGCGAGCCAGGCGGTGTCGAGAATCTTGAACTTCTTTCCCATCGAACAGCGGGATGTCATTCGTATGAGCCTGGCTGATAACATGCGGGGCGTGGTCTGCCAGCGTCTGCTGCAGGACAGCAGCAATGGGCTGGCACCCACCGTGGAGATCCTTCTCAACACCCCGATTGTCCGCAAGCTCCTGTTGACCGGCGCGCTGGAAAAACTTCATGCAGCCATCGAGACAGACAACGAAAGCGGCATGATGACCTTCAATGAGTCGCTTCACCAGCTGATCGAATCCGGAGTCATTACCGAAGAAACGGGTCTGGCGAATTCCAACAATCCTTCCCAGCTGAAGATGTATCTCGAAGGGATCCACCTCGACGAAGGGAAGCGCATTATCGTCGACGGGTAGCACGGGGGAATAATGTGTACGGGGGGCGAAGAGTGGGTGGGTCCTTCTGGTGTTGGCCGCCCCAATCGCCACCCCGCAGCCAGTTCCTTCGGCCTTCGATTTGCTACGGTTGGCGTTTCGCGGGTGAGAGGCGGAATGCCCAGGCGACGCGGGGCGATTACGTTTGTTCGCCTTCCCTCACCGGCTCGGCTCGCGGGGGAATGTCCAATTCCATTTGCAGTTGCTCCAGGCGTTGCCTGGCTAGTGGGTGCTCGACCCGATTGAGGAGTTCGTGGAAGGCCTTGTCTCTCATGGCCATGAATTCTGGGAGTCCGACACGATTGCGGTGGTCCTCGCTCTTGAATTGACCAAGATGATTCAGGTAAAACTCCCGTGCCTGAAACATTGCCCCGCCAAACCGATGCTTGTCGCCGCGGGCATGCCACATAAAGCCCTGAACGATCATGCCCTCGGCGACGGCGCGTTTTTCCTGGCCTGTCAATTCCGTCTGGGCTTCGCCGAACGAGGTTGCGACAAAGAAATTGAATCCGCCCTCGGTCCTGCTCGACGGGTATTTTCCCTTGATCTCCTGGTAGATTTCCCGGGCTTTTTCCCTCCGGTTGAACCCGACGTGGTAATTGAACGCCAGGTTTAGGAAATTCTCGTAGGCGGTATGCATGCTCTCGTTGTCGCCAT
>CAZTAB010000187.1:0-7669 GCA_964611475.1 uncultured Verrucomicrobiota bacterium
CCACATCAACGAGTTTCCCATCCTTAAAGCTGAGCTAGACGCCGTTAAGGATATAGCGCGTCTCGTCAACAGAAGCGGCATAATGCGTGTTGCGCAGCATTTCCTTAAATACACCCTGTTCCAGGACATAGTTGTTTCCACCCGAGAATTCAGGCAACGGCGGGAACTCCTCGTCGGTAATACCCACGATCTTGAAAAAGGAAGAAGCGGCTTGGATTGTGACATTGTCCTTGTCATCACACTCGATTTCGAGATCACTGGCCGTCATTTCCCGGACGATGCTAAACAAACGGCGGACTGGCAGCGTCGTGCTGCCCTCTGAGTCCACGGCAGCATCAATCCTTGTACGAACACTTACCTCCAGATCCGTGGTGGTAAGTGAAGCCTGCCCATCCTCAATGCACATAAGGACATTGGAAAGCACCGGAAGCGTTGTTCGAGTGCCAACCACGGACTGGACACGTTGCAGACCATCCAGGAGATTCTCGCGATCCACCTTGAATTTCATTCAACCCTCTCGTCGGGAATCCATGCACAGTACATGGATATGTTCTGTTTCTATTTAAATTATACTCTTCTTATTATGGGGTGTGGACAACACAAAAAGCAAGTATTTCCTAGAAAAACATGAATAAAAAAAGAAATTTGGCATGTTTATATTTCTGTTCAATATCCTGCGAAATTAACAGACCAAAGAGTATGCGGGGAGTTACCAACGGTCGATCAACAGATATCAACAGCTTTTATCAACACGCCATTCCGGGACCAGAGTTCCTGTTACCGGGTGAATTTGGTGGTGCCCCCGACTCCTGGCGATGGCGCCTGGTCATGACGCAAACGCTGCTGGAGCGTGGACAATGTCTTGCGGAGGTTGGAATCCTCTTTTTCCCGTTCACCAATGAGCCGGCAAGCGTGAAGAACCGTTGCATGGTTGCGATCGAATGCACTTCCAATTTCCGGGAACGAATGGTTGGTGAGTGATCGGCAGAGGTACATAGCAATCTGTCTCGGATAGGCAATGGACTGCGGACGGCGCTTGCTTGTCATGTCCCCGAACCGGATGTCGTAGTATTCTGCGACAACTCGCTGAATGGATTCCATGGTGATGGCTTCCTGCTCCTCCTGATCCAGCGAATCTTTCAGAAGGTCATTCAATTGATTTACTGCCAACTGTTTCCCTGTCAATGACATATAAGAGGCCACCCGAATCATGGCTCCTTCAAGGCGCCGGATATTCGAGCGAATATTTTCCGCGAGAAATTCCAATATTTCCGGGGGCAGGGTGAGATCCAGCTGCTCTTGCTTCTTACGGAGAATGGCAATGCGCGTTTCCACATCGGGGGTCTGAAGTTCCGTAACCAAGCCCCATTCGAATCGAGAAACAAGTCGGTGCTCGAGAGAAGGAATCTCACTCGCCGGACGATCGCTGGTCATGACGATTTGCTTGTGACTGTCGAAAAGCGTGTTGAATGTGTGGAAAAACTCCTCCTGAAGACGTTCTTTCCCGGCGAGAAAATGGATATCGTCCACGAGCAGGATATCGATGCTCCGGTATTTTTTGCGAAACTGACCTAGCTCCTTGCGCTGCAGGGCATCGATATACTCGTTGGTGAATGCTTCGGTGGAAAGGTAACAGACCGTCGAGCGATTTGTTTCGTCCGCGAGGGCATAGTGGCCGGTCGCCTGCATCAGGTGGGTTTTTCCCAGGCCAGTGCCACCGTAAATAAAAAGCGGATTGTAGGCTCGACCCGGTGAACGAGCAACAGCCAGTGTCGCCGCATGAGCGAAACTGTTCGATGGGCCCACGACAAAACGGTCAAACGTGTACTTGTGATTGAGTGCCGGCACAAGAAACTGGCGACGCTTGGACGGAATGGACCCGCTTTTCGCAGAAGAAGTCTCCGGCGGGATCGCTTTCTTCTGCTCAACGATCTGCATTTCGCCCCGTTCCCGGTCCACTACGAACTCGATATTCAGGTCCTGGGAAGAAGCCGCAAGCACCGCATTGCGGATTAGCGGCAGGTAGTTCTCAATCAACCAAGTGTGGTAAAAATCATTTGCGACGCTCAGGACAAGTCGATCTTCTTCCAACTCGTGAAACGAGATTACATCGATCCATCTCGCGAATACGTCCTTGGACAATGTGTCCGCGAGATTGCTCTTGGCGCGGTCCCAAATGGCTGCTCCTGACATTTCTTCCACTGCGGTGATCCCCTTGATTTCGTAGAACTTATTTCTGATGTCAAAGTGACTTCTCCATGTCAAGAAACAAGAGGAAGTGGCCCGCGGTGGAAACACCAACGACGAACGTGCCGCTGATACGGGTACAGAAACGAGATGCTCTCGCTACTTGGGTGTTGAAAACCGGCCAGTCGAATAACCGCCGAACTGTAAGCCCGATGCCAACGAGTGCCTTGCAGCGGGATTCAGTTCAAACGAATATATGCTCACTGCTCCTGACCGATGCGTGTCCTCAACAGAAGTAACGGGTCGCCTTAAATGGTTCTACGTGCCTGTACGTATCAACAGGTTATTAATGACCGACCTAAACTTGCTCCGTAACCTGCGTCACGCGGACCCTAGAAGCAAAGAACACAACCGCACAAGGGAAAAACCGAAGCGAAACGAAGTATTTACTATAGACCCAACATATTGTGTATAGAGTGAAGAAGATATGCAGATATTGTGTTTTTGATGTTTTTTTAGAAAAATCATTTGTAGACTAATTTTGTAGGCATACGTTTCGTTCTTTTACTTCCGTAACTAATTAACAAACACCTATTTAACGATTGTCAGCGAGGGCGGAAACCTTCTCTTTCACAGGTAGTTAACAGGCCCTCCAGCCTCTTTTTTCAGAGACATATTGTACATAACCCATTCATGGCCAGACTGTTCGAAAATTGGTTCCTGAACACGAATGCTCCCCCTTTAAGCCCGCCATGATCATACCGGTTCTTCTCGGCATCCTTGTTGTGCTTTTCGCGTATGTAGGGTTCCTGTTGTTCGAGCGTTCACGAGTCTTCAAGCCGACTCTTGCGGTCGATGCAGATCCGACATCAGAAGGTCTTGCGTTTGAGGAAACACACTTCGTTGCCGAGGATGGGGCGTTGCTTCACGGCTGGTGGATCGAAGCACAAGGTGCTCGGGCGACTGTCCTCTACTTTCACGGAAGCGCAGGCAACATTGCGGATCGAATTGAGACGGCGAAAGCTCTGCATCGTCTTGGTCTGCATATCTTTTTGTTCGACTATCGGGGGTACGGGCGAAGCAAAGGGTTTGCATCAGAACAGGGAACGTATCGGGATGCGCGTGCGGCGTATGAAGTGGTGAGGGCGAAATATGCGGACACGAATGAACCACCGGTCGTGTTGTACGGGAGATCCCTGGGCGCCGCCGTGGCGATGCATCTTGCGGGCGAGAGGCACACCCTTGGAATCGTAATCGAGGCGGCATTCACCAGCATTCCCGACTTGGGGTCTGAGTTGTACCCCGCGCTTCCAGTCCGCCGCTTCGGCCGCATCAAGTATGAATCATTGAGCCGGATCAGGCGGCTGCATATGCCGAAACTGATTGCCCACAGTCGGGACGACATTTTTATTTCACCGGAACACGGGCAGCGGCTCTACGAGGCGGCGCCTGAGCCCAAGCGGTTTGCGGAGTTGCGGGGAGCACATGGGGATCCGGGCTGGATTCACACGCCGGGATACTGGGAGATTTTGGATACGTTCATCGCGAACATAACGAAGTAGTGCACGCTACGAATTCTTTTCAATGCGGGCCCCGAGAGCAGTGAGTTTGCCGACTACATTTTCGTACCCACGCTCGATAATCTGGGCCTGATCGATCATGCTGTGACCTGTTGCGCAGAGGGCCGCGATTAACAGGGCCATTCCGGCGCGAATGTCAGGGCTCATGATGTGCATTCCCCGCAAGTCGGTGGGTCCTTGCACGAAGACCCGATGGGGATCGCATTGAATGACGTGCGCCCCCATGTCGATGAGCCTCGACACAAAATACATCCTGCTTTCGAACATCTTTTCGAAAAAAAGAATGCTGCCGCGGGCCTGTGTCGCCATGACAACCGCCACGCTCATCATGTCGCTGGGAAATGCTGGCCAGACCCCGCTGTCGATTTTGGGAATGCCGAACCCAATGTCGCCTTCCACCTGCAGGGCGGAGCCGCCCTCGTAGCGTAGGGCGTCATCCAAATGGTTCCAGTCCAACCCGACCCGATGAAAGGCCCGGTTCAGGACCCGCATCGGGCCCATGTCCTGGACTCCCTCTACGGTCAATTCCCCGCCGGTTACTGCTGCCGCGGCCAAGTAGCTTCCGATTTCGATG
The DNA here is from genome assembly GCA_964611475.1 of uncultured Verrucomicrobiota bacterium. Lineage (GTDB taxonomy): Bacteria > Verrucomicrobiota > Kiritimatiellia > SLOV01 > SLOV01 > CAUZEO01. Next base: position 4,342 of record CAZTAB010000187.1, read on the forward strand.
TAGTCCGGACCGATGGTGTGTTCGGCGGCGTGAAGCCGGTCCACACCATGCACGACGATCCGGTTGGTCCCGTGGCCTTCGATCCGCGCGCCCATCTTGAGCAGCAGTTCGCACAGATCTTTCACGTGCGGCTCACACGCGGCATTGAAAAAAACCGATTTCCCGTCGGCGAGGACCGCCGCCATGACCAGATTTTCCGTGGCTGTTACGCTGGCCTCATCGAGCAGAAAGTCCGCACCGGACAGTCGCTCACGCTTCAACACAAAAGTTGATCCTGCGTGAACGTCAACCCCAAGCTCCCGGAAGCCGTTGAAGTGGGTGTCGAGCCGACGCAGTCCGATGATGTCACCCCCGGGTGGCGACAGCGCAACCTGCTGATGGCGGGCAATCAATGGACCGGCGAGGAGGATCGAGGCGCGGGCGCGGCGGCATAGATCGGAACTTGGGTTCGTGGATCGCAGTCCCGCGGCGCAGAGTTCCACCGTGCCGTGCTCGAAGCGGGCTGCCACTCCCAAGTCATCGAGCAAGTGCAACATGACCCGAACATCTTCAATGTCGGGAACGTTATGGAGAACGACCGGGGCATCAGTCAGAAGGCAGGCCGCCAGCATAGGCAGTGCCCCGTTCTTGTTTCCCGCCGGGCGGATGACGCCACGGAGGGGGTATCCGCCTTCAATGATGAAACGGGACATACGGAAAATCGTACCAGACGCAATACCTTAAGGCCAGCGGGTTGGGGGGGGCGCTGCGGAAATAAAAAGGACGGCTGGCATGTAACCAGCCGCCCTGCTTTAAGAATCTGATGTACCGTCAGTTGCTATCTATACCCTACGCCACTACTGGCTGGAGTGGGGATAGAGGCAGTTGTTGGTGGCTCCGATTGAATTGAAGGTGTTCGAACTGATCGTGTCCTTTTTCACGGTGAATGCACTTCCGCCATTCAGAACCACGACACCGCCCTTGTCACCGAAGGGCTTCTTGGCGCTAGAGAGATGAACGTCCTGATTCAGGCGCGAGAGCTGCGAAGCACCACTTTTCACGCGAATGTTCGAGGTGAAGAGAACCGGCGCGCCGTCTTTCATGGAATCGTCCACGCCAATGGCAACGGACCAGGCATTGTTGTCATGGTCAAATGCATTCGCGTTTTGAGACTTCTCGGCCGTCATCCCGGGAGCGGCGAAAAACGAGAAATCGACATTCATTACACCAGCCTCAATGACCCACTCGAAAAATTCGGTGGACGTGTTGAAACGCCGGAGGTCGTCATTCCGTGTTCCCTTCATCATCGGCCAGGCCGGGGTCGGGTCCAGAGGATTTTCGAGGCTGCGGGCGAACAGGGACACGTAAACGTTCCGTCCGTTGTTGACAACGGTGGTCAGGCGGCCTTGAAACAAGGCGTTCTGGACGGCGGGGACGAGGATCGCAGCAAGAATTGCGATAATCGCGATGACAACAAGAAGTTCAATTAGCGTAAATCCTTTTACCACTTTCCGTACAAACAGCTTCATCAGCTTCTTCTCCTATTCCCTTGTTTGCTCCACTTTATCAGGGTTTGTTGCCCTGTCCGTTGGATTAATGACCTACCTCAACAAAACAATCTGAATCCCACTCAACATGGGCAGCATACACACGAACACAAAACCCCGTCAAACGAGAAAAAGGGTTTACGAACGGTAAACATTGCATACTAGACTCGGGTACCCTTTGCTTGCAAAGAAAAAACCTGATTTTTTTTGGCGTCCAAGGAACGGCCGCTTTTATGGAAAAGATTGCCCGGCCCAGCCGCTTTTCAGAGTGTTCGCAGTGTAATGGAGACCTCGGATTTCAGCTACGATCTGCCTGGGGAACTCATCGCGCAGCGTCCCCCGGCCCGGCGGGATGGGGCCCGGATGCTCATCATTGATCGGTCGACAGGCGTTTTCCGCCACGAGTTCTTCCGTGACGTGCGGGAGCATCTTCGGCCTGGTGATCACTTGATCCTGAACGACACCCGGGTGACCCCGGCCCGGCTCCGGGCCACCCGCATCGACACCGGCGGCGCGGTCGAGATCCTGCTACTGGAGCAGGAGCCCGACGGGGATTGGGACGCGCTGTTGAAAGCGTCAAACCGACCCCCGCCCGGGGCCCGGTTTCTGCTTCAGGATGGATCCAGCACATTTACTTTCCTGGAGGATGGAGACCGGGGCCGTTGCCGCTTGGGATTCCCCCCCGATGTGAATGTCGCGGAGCTAACCGAGAAGTACGGGGAAGTCCCATTCCCGCCGTACATTGGACAACAGGACACCGCTCCCGGTGCGCGCCGGGAGGACGGGAACCGCTACCAGACAGTCTATGCCCGTCATCCCGGGGCCGTTGCCGCGCCCACTGCGGGCCTTCATTTTACCGAGTCCCTTCTGAAAGGCCTGGAAAGTACCGGGATCGAACATTCACGAATAACGCTTCATGTGGGAATCGGGACATTCAGGCCGGTAAGTGCGTCACGCGTTGAGGACCATCGAATGGACGAGGAACGATTCAGCGTGTCCGCGGAGACGGCGGCGCGAATCAATGACACCCGACATGCCGGCGGACGGATTATCGCGGTCGGGACCACCGTCGTGCGAACCCTCGAGACGGTCGCGACCACCACGGGCGCGGCGCGGGAAGGCGCGGGCCGGAGCAGTCTGTTTATCCACCCACCCTTTGCCTTCCGCTGTGTCGATGCGCTGCTGACGAACTTTCATCTTCCCGAGTCCACGCTGCTCATGCTTGTGTGTGCATTCGCCGGCAGGGAGCTGGTGCTCGACGCGTATGAGGAGGCCATCCGGCAGAGGTACCGCTTCTACAGCTACGGTGATTGCATGTTGATCGTCTAAACAGAACGCGCAGGAAGCTTATCGTGCAGTTTGTCGATTCATTGTTCGCGTTCCCCAGGCCGAGACAGGCCGCCCATTTTCTCTGGACGTTCGCAATCATCATGAGCCTGCGGCTTCTTTTCCATGGGTGCGCTCCGATTCCCGGCGCACTGGAAATCCACCCTGGTTTGGCGATGATTCCGGTGGCGGGAATCCAGTTCGGTGCTGCGGGCGTGCTCGGCGCCTCGGCGGCGGCGTTCGTCTCGGATCTGGTTCTGAAAACGCCGGGCACGGCGTGTCGCGTGATAGGATATGGGCTGTGTGCTTTCCTGCCGTTCCTGGTCTGGAATGGACTTGCCCGGGAGACTGCTGGCGCATCAAAGCGATCCGGATCGGCGCGGGCGCTGATTGCGTGTCTGGCCGGGGGATTCGCGATCTCCACGTGGGGGCCCATCAACGCAGTCGCGCAAGGTGTTCACCAGTTCGCGTTTCTG
>CAZTAB010000188.1:0-3421 GCA_964611475.1 uncultured Verrucomicrobiota bacterium
GGGATCCGCACCCAGCTTGATGCGAAGGGGACGATCCGCCTTGAGCTGCTCGACAAACTCCGGAGGCGAAATGAAGTCGACTACGCGGGACCGGATCTGTTCAACCTGGTGTGGCTCTGATGGCATGCCGAAGTGACTCTATCGGAACCCGGGTCATTCAACAAACACGATTACGAGTCCGCTCGAATTCGTTCGACCAGCCCTGATGCCTCCCGTGCATTGGCGCGAATCTGGTCCCAGTTGCCGGCGGCGATGAGGGACCGGGGTGCAATCCACGAGCCGCCAACCGCACAGATCAACGGGCTGTTCAAGTACTCCGCAGTGTTTCCGGTGTTCACGCCGCCGAGCGGTATATAGGTCAAACCGAGATGCGCATAGGGCGCGCCCATGCTCTCCAGGTGCTTCAAGCCTCCGGAGGTTTCCGCTGGGAAATATTTCAGGACACGGCAGCCCAGCTCCACTCCCCTCTCGATGTCGCTGGCCGTGCACACTCCGGGAGCGAACGGGAATCCCCGCTGCACGGCGTGCGTCACAACGCGGGGATTCAACCCGGGCGAGACACCGAAGGAGGCCCCCGTATCGATCACCTGATCCAGCTGGTCGGTTGTAAGAATTGTTCCGACCCCTGCCGTCATCTCCGGCACCTCGGCCCGAATGCGAGCGAGCGCGTCGATCGCCGTGGGCGTGCGAAGAGTCAGCTCCATCACTCTCACTCCTCCCTCCACCAGGCTTCGGGCGAGGGAAACGGCACGTTCCGCCTGCTCGACAACCAAAACGGCAATCACCCCCGCTTCGCGCAAATCGCGACCCAACGAACTATCCAGGCTGATACTCATTTGTCCTCCCAACATTTGCCCACAACACGTCCCCAATCACCCTTCTTGCTTGTACGCTCGATCGTGACCACGAGCTCCGACTTCGGCTATCCGGGGCCGGCAAAACCATCTTTCCTATCGCTTCTGTATGCCGATCAAATCACACCGGCAAACTCCCTGGCCATCATTCGTTGCAGCAAATGCACGATTCCTGATTACTGAAGCGGTCGAACACAATTCATTATCTTTCGGATTCCCCGGCTTTGTTTCGGCCGATTGTGCAACCGTCATGCTCGAGGTTCATCCGGCAGGCGAGTCTGCGCCCCTTCCACGCGACGACCGGGAATACCAATCTGTACCGGATACGCGTCCCCGCAGGGGACATTCATTTCCAGCCGATGAAAGTCCCTAAGCCTGTCGGCGAATCCGGCGGGCTTCGATCGTGAACGAACTCAACCCATCTTTTACGCCTGCGTAAATCCCGCCCGGACCAAGCCAGTGATCATATTCGGGCTCAACACCGTGTCAACTCCCGGTTCAGCGTTCGCCCTTGCGACGCGTAACTCACCGCCATGTCGAACCCCAAATTTCACACCCCGATTCTGATCCGGCTCTCCGTCGCACAATGATGACTTGCCCCGCCAGGAAACAGACACGAGGCATTCCCTGGTTCCGTGGGTTTGGCCACGATCTCCCAGCCATCAACGACTCCTCGAGTCTTGACAGGATACGCGGGGGCTCTCTACCGTTTGGGTTCCATTGCCTCACCAGAGACTGGATCCAGCATGTGCGAAACAATAACAATTGTGTCGGGCCTTCCCCGTTCCGGCACATCCATGATGATGCGCATGCTGGAGGCAGGTGGCATGGACGTGGTCACGGACAACGTCCGGAAGGCGGATGTCGACAATCCACGCGGCTATTATGAATTAGAACGCGTGAAAAAAATCGAAAGCAATTCGTGCTGGCTGCCCGAAATCCATGGGAAGGCATGCAAGATGGTCTCCCGGCTTCTCTACAATCTCCCCGCGGAACATGAGTACCAAATTATTTTCATGAAGCGCGACATGGAACAGATGCTTCGCTCCCAGCAAAAGATGCTCGACAGGCTTGGCAAGTCGGGCGGTTCGGTCAGTGATGAGCAAATGGCAAAGCTGTTTCTGGACGAACTGGCGAACGTGGAGCAATGGCTTTGCGAACAGGGCAATATCCGCGTGATCTACATGAACTACGAAGACGTCGTTCGGAAACCGGCGGAAGCGGCAACCGGCATCGAACAGTTCGTTCACCAGTACCTCGATGTGCCCGCCATGGCGGGCATTGTGGACCCGGAGTTGCATAGGAACCGCTGACCTTGTCCCCACGAGGACCATTCGCGGCCGGGCTCCTGTACGTCACGGTCATCCTGATCCTGCTCAGCGGGGAAGGTTTCTTCGCCGGATGGCGTACGGCCCTTCTTGCCTCGCCTGTGATCCCGGCAATCCTCTGGACTGCATGGTCGGCAAGGAAGTGTCCGGGAGCAAAAGCCGGGAAGGTCGATCGAACCCTCCTCATCCTGTCCGTGGCAGCCTTGTTTTACCTCCTGTCGTCCGCCATTAACGATCCGTTTTTCTTTCTGCTGAACTGGGCAGACATGGAGCCACATGCCTGGGGTCCCATGATCTTCCTCTGGGCTGCGGGAAGCCTCCTCCTCTCCGGGGTGGCATGGAAAACTCCGCGCCTCGGGCGGCATGTCGCCTGCGCCCTGCCCTTCATCATAATTCTCGGAGCCAGCATCGCCTTTTACCGTGAAACCGGTTTTGCCCCGCTGTACCGGGACGATCACCCCTCCTTCCTCTACAGGATCAGTGTCTTTGACGAATCGTTCCCGCAATTGATCTACTACAACCCGTTCTGGAACGGAGGAAGGGTTGCCACCTACGCGGTTGCATCCGGCGCAATCGGTCCGGGACTTCTGTATCTTCCCTTCCTGTCCGTCTGGCCGATCGAACAGATCTACTCCATCGGCCTGCTCGTCCTCTTTCTCGGGATTCTCCCCACGTGTGCCTGCTTCGCCGTTCGTCAAACCGGCGCATCGTGGACCGCGTCCTGTCTCGCCGCCGCGCTTGCCGCCGGGACAAGCTGGGGATTTTTCCGGTGGCTGTTCGAATTCGGGACACTGGGCGCCTGTTTCGCCGGCGGCTTTCTGCTTCCGGTGGCCTGCCTTCTCTATCGTCTCCTCTACATGGACTCGTTTTCCTGGCGACACGCCGTCGCCCTCATCCTCTGCTCCTGCCTGTTTCTTATGTGGCCGGGAAACTGGTTTATCTCACTGACGCTGGTCCCTCCCCTGCTCCTCTCCTTGCCTGGATGGAACCGGAGACGACTCTGCTGGATCGCCAGCTGTGGCGCAGTGATCACCCTTTTCATAGCGCCCCTGGTGATTTCCATGTTGTTACGCGTAGACGTCGGTGCTTTCGCCGAGAAGGGGTCTCTTCCCTCCCCCGGTCAAGGACAAGCCTTGACCGGGGGGCAGAAACAGCACGCCGCCAACATGCGGGAGGTACCTACGGCGATTAACAGGTTAGGCAAAAAAAGCAATACCTTGAAACGCCAATACCCCCCTC
>CAZTAB010000189.1:0-5139 GCA_964611475.1 uncultured Verrucomicrobiota bacterium
GGAGCGGCGGATTCTATGAAGGATTATACTGCAATTACATGAACAACAGCCGGATTGAGCAGATGAGAGTTTTCGGCAACGTGTACGGTGGCGTCTATCTTGCTGGCGCGAATGGCCAGTGCGATGGGAATACGATTCGGGAAAACACGATCAGCAAGAATACGACCAATGGAATTCGCCTCAGATACGCTGACGGCAACCGGGTGGAAGCCAACAACGTGTGGGGCACGACAGGGGACGGAACCACGTACGGAATCCTGACGACAGGTACCAGCGACTTCATCCTGAAAAACACCTGCGTGGGGAATGGAACCAACTACGAACTGGATCCCGATGATACTGCTGGACCTATCGTGAGTGCCTCAGGCTATCTTTCAGGGACAGATCCCTGGGCGAACTTCTCAAGGTAGCCGCAGCCCTCGTTCAGGGGGATCCCCATCTCTTTCCCCTTCCCAAGGCCCTCCAGAGCCTCCAGAATGCCCGTGGAGGATGAAGCAATGAAGAACCCTGCGCGGATACGAACTGGCCTTGTAGCGGCACTGTGGATGTTCCTGGGAACCCATGTAAAGGGGCAGGGATCTCTGCCCCCTCCGGGCCCGCCCGGACCCACCATGCATACGCTGGAGGAGATCTACCAGAGACAGGCAACCCTGGAAGAGAATCAGAAGGCCATTGAAGCGCACCAGGAGGCCATTGAGGCAACGCTGGAAGCGAACCAGGATGCCATTGAAGCGAACCAGGCAACCCTGGAAGCGAACCAGGAGGCCATTGAGGCGCGCCTGGAGGCTATCGAGCAGCAAGGGGCCAGCCAAGTTCCCGAAGGCATGGTGCTGATCCCGGCGGGTGACTTCGTGATGGGCGATACCTTCGGCGAGGGGGATTCGGACGAACTCCCGGTGCACACCGTGACGGTCAGCGCGTTTTACATTGGGGAGACCGAAGTGACTAAAACGCAGTGGGACGCGGTGCATGGCTGGGCGGTGACAAACGGCTATGCGTTCGAGAACGCCGGGTTGGGGAAAGCGGCGAGCCACCCGGTGCATACGGTGAACTGGTACGACTGCGTGAAGTGGGCCAATGCGCGCAGCGAGAAGGAAGGGCTGAGGGCGTGCTATACGGTGGGCGGGGAAGTCTACCGGACGAACGCGGTCGCGCCGGAGGTAGACAGGCAAGCAAACGGCTACCGTCTGCCGACGGAGGCGGAATGGGAGAAGGCGGCGCGTGGGGGCGCGGCAAACCTGAGGTTCCCGTGGAGCGACACCAGCACGATCCAGCACACGCGGGCGAACTACTGGGCCGACACCGGCAGTTCCGCCTACGACACAAGCGCGCAGGATGGACCCCATCCCGATTACGATGATGACCCGTGGCCATACAGCAGTCCGGTGGGAACGTTTGCGCCGAACGGGTATGGGTTGTACGACATGGCGGGGAACGTGATGGAGTGGTGCGAGGATGTTTATGTGGATAGTTATGAGGGAACTCCGACCGATGGCAGTGCGCAAACCTCGGGAAGCTCGGAGCGCGTCTATCGCGGCGGCAGTTGGAACTTTTCCGCCAGGGGCGTGCGCTCGGCGAACCGCAGCATGTACCCTCCGTCGAGCTCGAACCCCCTCCTGGGGTTCCGTGTCTGTCTGGGCCGCATTCGCTGAACACCGGTTCTTCGAGCTCATGACGGAACGGAAAAGCGGAGGGAAAAGCCGGGGACGCCCCCGGAGGGGAGAAGGCGTCCGGGGCTTTTCCCGGGAGGATGGGATCAAGGCTGGTGACCGCGGGCTCCCCAACGTCGTCCGTGGGAAAAGACTGTATGGTGTAAATACTCGTTCGTCCGCAATTGCCCTGAAAGTCGAATCCTTACCGCGAACATCCACGGCAAAATTGACAGGATCGATCATTTGCCCCGGTCTTCAAGGATTTTGAGTTGGTCGGTGGGAACTATTTCATGTTCCGGATTCACGGCGATCCTGGGGTTGTGCCAGTCCGCGGCGGTGGGGCCGTGTACCCGTCCATCGGAAAGAAATTCGAGCATTACATATTTTCCGGCGTAGGAACTGACATTGATCGTGAAGGAATGGACCTTGAAGGGTCGTTTTCCGGCCGGGACCCGCATGATTTCCTTACCGTTGATTCGGATCACCGCGTCGCCGGCGGTTATGAGGGACTCCTCGCGCATGCCGTACCCACCCTGGATCAGGATCACCCCGGATTCGGGCATCTTGCCGATGATAACGCCGGTCCCGGTGACATGGGTGTAGAATCCGTTTATATATTGCATCTTTCGGACGGGACCTTCCGTCGAATAATCCAGGACCTGGTGTTGACCCAGGTAGAACGGACGTTGAAGCATCGAAACCTGCCACGGCAACTCACTCCACGGTCCGGATAGTTCATTTTTTCTTTTCTGAAAAGCGATCAGGCTCCCCGGTTGTTCTGCCGTGGCATCGATGGTGGCCGTCGCGGTCCGGGTCTTTGGGTCAACGGTCACTTCTTCCCCGTTCAGAAACACCAGCATGTTTTCCGGAACAACCATCCCAATGCTGCCGTGCCCGGTAAATGTCAGCCGGTAAAACGATCGATCGTCGGAGTGATGCACGGGAAGAATGCGCAAAGGATTGCTGTAGTGAAAACAAAAGTCTTCCGGAATCGAAGTCAGATGAAAGCGGTCCGTGGTCAAGGTTTTGCTTTCGTCCAACGAATACGTCTTCTCGGGAATAAGCCCAAGGATCGTCTCGTCATTGTACGTCATCCAGTCGGCGACATGGTCTTCAATGCCGGGGGAAACTTCGGTGATGACGCCTCCCTGCCTGGGCCACGATGATATGCCCGAAATACGAGTTCCAATCCATTTCGGTTCTTGGCGAGGTTCATAAACGACCAGTCCGCGCCGGGCGGGGTGTTTCTCGTAGTAGGCGGTGACACCGTTTCGTCCCTGGTACCCGAATAGACGGATGCCCTCCGGAGGCACTTTCCCTGTGGCCACGGGAGCTACCCCGTGGCTGGGATGAAAAGCAAATTTTGTAAAGGGAGTACGGGGTAATCTTGGGTCCGGCACCAGGCCATAATCCTGGAAGGCCCTGCTTATGGCCATCCAGGAATCGTTCAATCCCCCGCCGGGGATCATGAAACCATAACTCTGGACCGCATCAAGCATGTCCACGTCGGTGGGCATGCTGGTAATGCCTGCGGGAAGAATTTTCAGGTATCGCCGAAAAATATATCCGCTCAATGGATGCCCGAGGGGCATCTGGTTGAGAGCGAAAGATGCATGACGTACCGTCATTGGATTGAACTGCTCGGTCTCGACCGCTACATGGGGGTAGGCCTCCTTGATTTCCCGGGCGAGTGTCATGACGCCCTCGATGGCGGTCATGCCGTCCACCATAAACGCACCGGTGGGGGCCATGGATTCGTCGATGTAGATCAGGTCGACACCTACCTCAACCGCGTGACGCATTTGCTTGATCAAGTATTCACGCCAATCTTTTAAGGCGGTCGAGCAGTACCGGTGGCGGCCGGCTCCGGGAACCTCCTGATAGGTCTTGTTCCCTTTTTCGTCTATGCCGGTTACGGCGAATCCACGCTCAAAACGTTTGAGCAATTCCTTGTTGTTCTTGCCTACACCGGAGGTATTAAAATGAGCCCCCACGTGAAAACCGAGGTCCCTTGCATGCTTAAACCAGCGTTGTGCTGTTTCGTTGACCCGGTAATCCGGGTACCCGTAATCCATAGGAAGTTCGCGCCAGCCCACCATCCTTCCGATCATGGTGCGGGAGGGTATTACCTCCCTGGCCAATTTATCCAGGCCGTCAAAATTACCGAGCCGCACGTAGGCCTGGGCCTCAATGTCCTTGATCCAGGACGGCGACTGTTTTTCGATAGGAACAAAACCAGCGCCTTTCTCCATCCACTCGACAAAGGGATCAACCGCATCGGCCCAGTTATCCTGATAGGTTCGGATACGGATTTCAAACATCCCAGGTTCGTTGGTTTTAACAGGAAATCCGCGCACCAGGGTGGCATCCACGGTTTGGCCGCGACCCATTAACAATATATTGGCGGGGCCGATATTTTCTGCTCGTCCCTCCAGGAACCACCCCCCCTGATTCCCCTCGAACAGGGCTACATTCGGCTGGATGTAGCTTCTGCTTATCCCGTTATGCACATCGCCCTGGGAGCCGGTCCATGGGGCGGAAAGTACATGACCAGCTCCATATACGGATACCCAGACTACGCTATGCTCGACGATATCGCATCCCGGGAACAGCATGCTGAAGCGGTCCACGGGTTGGGGTGTTTTCGCGGAGGTATTTAGAATGAGATCACCGTCTCCAGGCTCCAAGGTCCAACGTATGGTCCACTCCGTTCCGTCCGAGCCATTGAAAATTATGGTCGCGGATTCATTCTTTAATTCCTGTGATATTTCGCCTTCGTCTAAATTCACTCCTGAAGAGCCGAACAGGGGGATGTTGGGGGACAGGGAAACCGGGTCGATCGAGAGCAGGGTCTTCCCGGATGGAAGTTCTTTAAGCTCAACCAGGCGACCCGCCTGGAAGCGGGCCGAAAGACGGTTGTTTTTCAGAGATGCCATATACTTCGCTCTCCTCCAATCTCCTGCTTCCGCATTGTCCGCGGCCGCGGTAAGGCAGCCTACCGTCCATATCGTCAAAAGCATGAAGAGGGTATGAATCCATCTCATCAACTTGAATCTCCTGTTGGGGTGGGAGTCTTTTTGCCGTCGGTTAGGGAGTACCATGCAAGGATTTCGGTTTCGTGTATATCCTCTATTAACCCATGAAAACCTCTTTTATCAGCGAATTCAAAAATCCACCCGCGGCTTATCGGGGGAAACCGTTTTGGGCCTGGAACGGGAAGTTAGATCCGAAGGAATTACGCCGCCAGGTTCGGATGGGTAGCGGGGTCAGCCCTTTGTTTGAGGTCACCATCACAGATTGTGATACCGCAGCCCTCGTTCAGGGGATCCCCATCTCTTTCCCCTTCCCAAGGTCCTCCAGAGCCTCCAGAATGCCCGTGGAGGATGAATCAATGAAGAACCCTGCACGGTTACGAACTGGCCTTGTCGCGGCACTGTGGATCTTTATGGGAACCCATGCCTTTTCACAGTGGACGCTGGCTCCATCC
>CAZTAB010000190.1:0-16341 GCA_964611475.1 uncultured Verrucomicrobiota bacterium
CGGACCTGTCGCCCGGGCGGGCCAAATTGGACATCCAGGGCCCCCGCTCACGCGAATTCATGGAGGAGGTAACGGGGGATCGACTTCCGGATCTGGGATATTTCCGATTCTGCGATTCGTCGTTGTGCGGCGTCCCGTGTACGCTGAGCCGCACCGGGTATACCGGGGAATGGGGGTACGAATTTTATTTCTCGGCCGATTCAGCCGCCCGTCTCTGGGGCGAGTTCCTTGCCAACAAGGGCATTCGACCGGCGGGGCTGGGAGCCCGGGACACGCTCCGCCTCGAGGTGGGATATCCCCTGTACGGCCACGAATTGAATGCCGAGGGGACTCCCGTCGGCGCATTCGGCGGCCAGTTTGTCGATACCACGAAGTCTTTCATCGGCCGCGCCGCCGTGATGCGGGAGCTTGAACAGGGTCCTTTGCGCAGGCTTTGTGGATTGCGTCTGGCGTCCAAGCGCGCGGCCCGCGACGGAGACCCGGTGATACTCGACGGCGAGAATGTCGGGTCCGTCACGAGCGGTTCCCTGGCGCCCAGTCTGCAGATCGCGGTGGCTCTTGCCTTCGTGGACCGTGCCCACGCAGAGCCCGGCACACCGCTGGAAGTCCGGGTTCGAGGAAAACTCCTGCCGGCAAAAGTGGTGAACCTTCCCTTCTACAAGGATGGGACCGCCCGGAGAAGGTGACGTCCTGTCATTTCCGGATCCGCCGCTTCAACCGGGCATTGGCCGCGGTCTCCTCTGTTGGGGTATCCGGGTTCCCCGCCCCGTGTCCTCTGGTCGATGAGTTCCCCGATCCCCTGCGCGAAATTTGACTCGAGCTAGTCGGTGCCAAAATTGTGTTTCACGACAAGCGCCAGCACGATCAGGGTGACGCATCCTGCGATGATAGCCAAAAGACACCGGTTCTGACTGAACCAGAGCTTGCCTACCTCCGGCGCTTTCTGCCAGGCCTCCTGGAGACCGACGCTGTGGTCGGCCTGTCGTTCTCCCGCCGGGATCATTTTGTCCAGCGAATCCGCCGCGGCGGATGTCGCTCCCCCGATCTGGTCGAGGTCGTCTGTTTCGTCGGCAAGGGATTCCGGGTCCGGGTCCGAAGTACGGATCAGGATGACTGAGATGTTGTCCACACCTCCCCTCCGATTCACTTCGTCGACGATGGACTGTGCCAGTACCTGCAGGTCTCCGTCTCCGTCCCGTTTGAGGTATCCTGCGATATCGTCGTCGGTCATGAGTTTGTCGAGGCCGTCGGAACAGAGCAGGTAGATGTCTCCCGCCGCCACATCCACCGGGGTTTGTTCCAGTTCCACCACCGCATTCACCCCGACTGCGCGCGTGATAACGCCCTTGAACATCGCCGGAAGTTCTGATTCGTCTTCCAGCCCGGCCGCGTTGGCCACCGTGTGGTCCCGGGTGATCTGCTTCAGGGTTCCCCGGCGGAACCGGTACGCGCGGCTGTCGCCGGCGTGCACGACGGCTGCCTTGCTGGGATCCCGACCGTCGAAGGCGATGACAACGGCCGTTGTTCCGGTTCCCTGGATGCCCTTTTTGTCCGCCCGCTGCTTGATCCACTTGCTGGCCTGGTTCAGTGCCTGGTCAATGATCTGGACCTTGCCCGAAGCGCTGGCAACCGCGTCAGGGGAATGGAGTTGTTTGAATGCGTGTTCGAGGCTGGTCACCGCGGCCTGGCTGGCCACTTCGCCGCCCTGGACCCCTCCCATGCCGTCGGCCACGCAGAATACGCCGTGTTCCGGGAGGGGTTTGATGAAATCCTCGTTGTTCTTACGCCTGACCCCTACGTCGGTGAGGGCACCGCAGCTCAAATGTGAATAGGATCCGGCCATTCTATAGCGCTCGCCGCAAAATTCGGGCCGAGTTCTCAGCTTCACGCTTTTTGCCTGTGCGGTCTTTCCGTCAAAAGCCTACGTGAATCAGCTTTTGTTTGACAAGGGCGTAAAGATGCGGGTCTCCATCAGATCCCCGCGTCCCTGGGCCCCGGGAACGGGCCCGGCGGACTCGAGGTATTCCCGCGCTGTCGGCGATGAAGGCATCGGATTAACCAGGCCTTTTCCGAAAACGTCTGCCTCCCGGGGCACCTTGCTTTTCCCGGGCATGGATGTTTGCGGGTGGCCGCCGTCCGATTCTGTTCCCGATTTCGCCGGGGTAAAACGTCTTCACGATCCCTGCCTGCGGGGTCATGGCGGGGTCCCTTTCGTGCCGTTGCAGGGGGTGACGACCAGATCCAAATGCAAGCGCCTTGCAGACTTCTTCCCGGGGACTGATTCGACATCATCTTGATGTATCACCCTGCGTGACATACCCTTCTTCCGCGTGTGCTTTACTCAACAGCGATCTGGGGACTCAATCCGGCCACGAATCGCAATTCTCCTTGCATTTGCCGTTCTGCCGGGCTGTGGTCGCGCGCCCCCCGTACCGCCGGAGGGCCGAATGACGGCGACCCCTCTGGCGGAGCCGGCCGTGGGCGAGGGAGGACGCTTCGAACGGCTGGAGCCGGCACAAATCGGCATCGATTTCGTCCACCGATGGACGCCGCCGGAGAAGTATGAACACGAACTTCCCTATCCCTGCGTGGGCGGTGGCGTTGCCGTTGGGGACTACGATGCCGACGGCCGGGCCGATCTGTTTCTCACCCAGGCGTTCGGCGGCAGCCGATTGTACCGCAACCTGGGTGACTGGCAGTTCAAGGATGTGACTGCGGAGGCCGGCCTGTCCGATGAGGAGCTTTGGGGCCTGGGCGCAAGCTTTGCGGACATTGACAATGACAACGACCTGGATCTCTACGTCTGCGGGCACGACTGTCCCAATCGCCTCTACATCAACCGCGGCAACGGGAAGTTCGTGGAGGCGGCGGAGAAGGCCGGACTGGCCTTTCATGGCGCGAGCATCATGATGGCCTTTGCCGACTATGATCTCGACGGGGATCTGGACGGTTATCTGGTAACCTATCGGATTACCCCGCGCAACGCCTTGAGGGGCGATTACTACCTCGGGGAAGACGGTGAGCCCGCCATGAAGCCGGGGCTTCGCGAGCAGATCGACCTGCTTATCGGCCCTGACAAGCGAACCTTTGAGATCATATCAGGGCAGCTCGACCGCCTCTACCGAAACAACGGCGACGGAACATTTTCCGATGTTTCGAAACAGGCGCTGGGCCCGGTGGCGGAAGAGAACGACATGGGCAACGCCGTGCACTGGTGGGATTACAATCTTGACCGTTACCCGGACCTCTATGTCGCAAATGATTTTTCCGGGCCCGACCGGCTTCTTCACAACAATGGCGACGGGACGTTCCGGGATGTCACGCTGGATACCCTGCCGCATACCCCGTGGTTCTCCATGGGCGTTGATGCCGCTGACATCAACAACGACGGCCGGTTCGACCTGATGGCCACCGATATGTCCGGCACGAGCCATTACAAGCAGAAGATGAGCATGGGGGACATGACCGCTAACGGCTGGTTCCTCGAATGGGCCGAACCTCGCCAGTACATGCGCAATGCGATCTACCTGAACAGCGGGACCCCCCGTTTCCTCGAGGCTGCCTACATCACCGGGCTCGCCGACACCGATTGGACCTGGTCGGTGAATTTCGGGGATCTCGATAACGACGGGTGGGTTGATCTTTTTGCGGCCAATGGCATGACCGGTGATTGGGGCAATAGCGACATTGAGAGGAGGACCGGGCTCTCCCGCGATAGCGTCACCGGCGAGTCGGCGGAAATGTTCGCCCTCGTTCCAGTGAAGCGGGAGAAAAACCTGGCATTCCGGAACCGTGGGGATCTTTCCTTTGAAGACGCCTCAGCAGAATGGGGCCTGGATCACGAGGGAATCAGCTTCGGTGCCGCGCTGGGCGATCTGGACGGGGACGGTGACCTGGACCTGGTGGTCAATCATTTCCGGGAGGCGCCGGGTGTCTATCGGAACCGGGCTGCCGGGGGGCATCGCGTGATGTTTCGTCTCGAGGGAACCCTTAGCAACCGGCATGGCCTCGGCGCGCGCGTCGAACTGCAAAGCGGCGGCATGATCCAAGCCCGGTACCTCACTGCGGCGCGCGGATTCATGGGTGGGGTGGAGCCGGTGATCCATTTCGGCATGGGACGGTCGGAGACAATCGATCACGTGTCCGTTTACTGGCCCAGTGGTGGCGTGCAGACGTTCGAAGGCCTTGCCGCCGATCATCTCTACACCATCACCGAGCCGCGGATCGAGTCCGTGGCCGACCCCGCGCCCCGGCCAGACACGCCGTTGTTTGCCCCGGTAGACATTTTTGCGAACGCGCGGCATCGCGAACGCCCGTTTGATGATTATCGGCTGCAGCCTCTCCTGCCGTACCAACTGTCCCAACTGGGACCCGGGCTCGCCTGGGCGGACGTGGATGGAAACGGGCTCGACGATCTGTACGTCTGCGCGGCCGCCGGCTTCGGTGGAAAGCTCTATGTCCAATCGGAGCCCGGGCGGTTTGAAGTGAAGGCGAATCCCGTGTTTGCCGGGTTCCGCGACCGGGAGGACATGGGCGCGGTTTTCCTGGACGCGGATGCCGACGGGGACATGGACCTCTACGTGGTGAGTGGCGGAGTGGAGGTGGCCGGGCCATCGGCCGCCGGCGTCCTGCGCGACCGGCTCTACTTCAATGGAGGAGATGGTCTCTTCACGGTTGCTCCCGAAGGCGCGCTGCCGGACCTCCGTGACAGCGGCGGTGTCGTTGCCGCGTCCGACTTCGACCGGGACGGAGATCTCGACCTGTACGTCGGCGGACGGGTGATTCCCGGTGATTACCCGTCGGTGCCGGAAAGCCGGTTGCTTCGAAACGAGGGCGGCCGATTTCACGACACGACCGACGAGGTCGCGCCGTTCTTGCGACGGAGCGGCCTGGTGACCGGCGCAACCTGGTCCGATGTCGATGCCGACGGGAACCCCGACCTTCTGGTTGCCCATGAATGGGGGCCGGTCAAGGTCTTTATGAACGAAAACGGACGACTGGTTGACCGTACCGCGGAGGCAGGTCTGGCTGATCATGCCGGATGGTATAATGGGATCACCGGGAGGGACGTCGACAACGATGGCGACATGGATTTCGTTGTGAGCAACGTCGGGCTCAACACAAAGTATCATGCCTCCAGCGGGCACCCGGCGCTTCTCTACTACGGCGACTTTGAGGGGGAAGGAAGGAAGCGACTTGTCGAGGCGGAATTCGAGGATGAGCACCTTTATCCGGTCCGCGGCAAAAGCTGCTCGGAACATGCCATGCCTTTCGTGACGAAACGGTTTCCCTCGTTCCATGAATTTTCCGTCGCTTCCCTGGCGGAAATCTATACGCCCCGCTGCCTGGAGGAGTCGCAGCGGCTTGTTGCGAACACCTTCGAGACCGCATTGCTGATCAACGATGGAGCGGGTGCCTTCTCGATCCGGCCGCTGCCGCGCCTGGCCCAGATTTCGCCGGCGTATGGCGCCATGCTCACGGACATCGACGGGGATGGCTGGACGGATCTTTATCTGGGGCAGAACTTCCACCTGTCCCAGCGGGAGACCGGACGGATGGACGGGGGTGTAAGCCTGCTCTTGACCGGTGACGGAAAGGGCTTTTTCGAGCCGGTCTGGCCCGATCGCAGTGGATTGTTGGTGCCGGGCGATGGGACCGCGGTGACGGGTACCGACTTCAATCGTGACGGGCGGATCGACTTTGTCGTGGCGGTCAATGATGGGCCCGTCCGGGCATTTGAAAACAGCGCCGGTGGCCCGACCATGACGGTTGCCCTTCGGGGGATGCCCGGGAATCCCACCGCGGTGGGGTCGCGTGTGACGGTGGAGCGGGAAAGCGGCCCGCCGCAGACCGACGAGGTGCGGGCCGGCGGCGGGTACCTGTCCCAGTCCTCAGCATTGCTCGCGTTTGGCCTCGGGGAAGACGAAAACGCGTCTCGGATCAAGGTCCGCTGGCCCGACGGCACTGAAACGGCCCATGAACCGCCGCCAGGCAAGCGAATTGTCGTGCTGGGCCATCCGCGGAGCTGACAACCCGAGCCTGTGGCGCGTTGCACGGATCCCGCCCCGCGTAGCGGTCGACAACCGGTACCTTGGGCTCCGGTTCTGAAGCAGGAGGGAACAAGGAAGAAAACGAAGCCACCGCCCCTTTTTGTCCAAGCCGGCGGACGCAAGGGAGCAGCACGCGGGGGACTCGCGGTGTTTATGACCTCAGGACGCGCACTTCAAGCGGTGCGAGGGAAATTTCCTCCGCTATCAGCCCGGTGAGACGTGCCTGCTGGGGCTGCAGGGTCTTGTTGATCACCCAGGCCCGGCATCCATCCGGTTCCATCACCCCGAATGCGTCGATCTCCGCGTGCGGGTCGATGCCGGAAGGAAGAATCCGTTTTCCCGCGTGGCCGGATAGCATCTCGAGGATTTTACGTGGCGCCCTTTCGTCGATGTCAAACGCCGCCGCATCCACCTTCGCGGCAGCCAGGTACTTTATCATGCGCGCGCACCACGCGGCGGCAAAATCCGGCCCACCTTCCAGCATCATCTCGGCCGTGTCGTAGGGCGCCTTCAGGGAAACCGGGTCGATGCGGACATGGTTGCACGACGCAAAGGAACGCAGCGTGGCCACCTCCGGCACGATGGCGGGAGCGTTTTCCATGTAGCTGTCATTGTCGTACAGGTGCATGCCGGGGATGATGCCGAACGTGATGCGTTCCTGGGATCGGTACTCGTCCCGGTTTCGGTTCAATTTTGACCAGTCGACTAACGGCGTATTCGTGCCGATCGTGATCTTGGGAATGACGAGCGATTCACCGTTGTCGTTGAGTGGGACAGCGATCGGGACCCGCGGTGTATCTTCTGCGGGTTTGTCTGCCCGAACGGTGAGTGTCAGCTTCTCGCTGAGTCGGGCGCCCCTGTCCGCCTGTTCGTCGCCGTACCGGTTGTCGGTGAAGCTCTTGTAGGAATCGTCCCCGAAGTTGCGCTGGTCCTCCATGCGCATCGGTGAATTGTGCGTATCCACGGCGACGTCGATTCCGGAGTCGGTACGATAGGCGAGAGCGCGGTGATACTCCGCGACGAGAGTGGGCTTGACGAGCAGGGGGAACGCGTTCGTGCTGGTTGCTCCATCCGGATGTGTCAGTTTGAACGCCTGCCCGGCGAGGGCCTCGTTTCCGTAGAGCACGCAGAATCCGATACGCGGGGACTCGAACGCGGCATTGGCCTTGCCGTCCACGTCGAATGTGATCGTTCCGTCCTCCGCTCCGCAGATGCGGCCGCTCCATTCGAAATCGCAGTCGTCCCGGCGGCACGCCGCGTCCATTCGGATGTCGAAGTGGTCGCCACCATCATCGATTTCCACGCGCGTGAACCGGGGCATGGGCGTGTCCCAACTCGCGACACGCACCGCGTAATAGATCCGGCGGATGATTTCGCGGTCGCCTACTTTGAGATAGCGCAATTCTCCGTCGGCGAACTTTAGCCGCACGGGCCCCGCGCGAAGCAATCTGTGGTCCTGCGTCGTCATGATCCGGTTCGCTGGATATATCCAAAGTGACCTCGAGGCGCAAGTCCCCCGATCACCCATAGCGGAATTTGTAGAGACCCGAGTACAGATTTCTCTGCGGGTATTGGAGGAACCGAGGATGTCGGTTGAGGAGTACTCGCGTACCCGTGATCCTGCTTCACAAGCAGGGAAAGATCGAAGTGGCGGCAGGAAGGCACACCCAACCCAGTAGCGGCAGTCGCCAAGCTTCCGATCGTCGACGATTGAGCGGAGAAAGAGTCCAATAATTCTTGCGTTCCCGGAGTTCCAATGAAATTTTGTTTGGTGGTGGTGCCCGCATTCATGGGCGGGTTCAAGGGTTCTGACGATGCACATCCTTTCCGATTCACACCTTCGGGAGTACCGCACTCGGGGGTACACGATTCTTGAGGCCGCTCTGCCGGCCTCGTTGATCGTTGACCTTCGACGGGCCGCGGAGACGGGCGTGCGGCAGGCGCGTGAGCGGCATGGCCCGCAGTACCAGGTTGCACAGCCGATCGCCGCTTATCCCGACATGGATCCGCGCCCGTTTCGTGATTACGCCGAACTACCGTCGCTGAACGAGGCTGTGCAGACCCTGCTGACGCCGGCACACCGATACGGCAACCTCGAGTACTTTGGACTTCTGATTGAACCGGCGGAGCGCCCCTGGTGCTGCACGTGGCACCGGGACTGGCGGGATCATGTTTCCAGGGAGGTTTTTGACCGTGCATATCGCCCGGACTGGGAGCGCCAGGTGCAGGACTCCCATGTCTGGTTCGCCCAGATCAATTGCGCCCTCTACCGGGATTCCTCCACTTGGTTTGTGCCAGACAGCGCGTACCGGATGGATGCGACCGAGCGGGAGAACGAACTGATTGGACATCCCGGAGAGGATCTCCAGCAACTTGAGGGCGAGTCGCAGATCGATGCCGAGCGCCGCCTGCTCCGGTATTGCCGGGCCATGCCCGGGGCGGTGCAGATCCACCTGGAGCCGGGCGATTTCTGCATCTACCGGTCCAGCGCCCTGCACCTGGGCAACTACTCGACCGACGCCAAGCGAGTCACCATTCACGACGGGGCCATGAACGACGAAGTACGCGCATGGTGGAAGAACGCGCACCGGCGGGAGGAGCGGCGGGCCCAGGCGAAAGCAGGTTCGACCTGACACCAGCCTTCATCGTACCCTATGGTGAAGGCCGTCGGATCTAGACTACAACAAAGACTGGAAGGACCATGCAAACAACCCTCGTCAATCTCGTCATCGAATGGGAAAAAGCTCCTGCCTCATTCCGCCTGGAGTTCGATCACGCCACCGTTCTCTCCGGCGGCATCAACGTGGGGTGGGGGACTCATGACGCGGCGACCCACAGTTTCACCTTCACCAGCACAGATGAAGCGTGCCGCGTCTGCTTCGGCCTGGAATCGGAAGGGACGGAAAAAAGCGGCATCCAGGCCGTCATACGCGCCGTGGACACGGATCAGCCGTTTGAAGTCAAGGTGGCCGGAGCCCTGGACGGGCAGGAAGGGGAATTGGAACTGCGAGATCCCCCTGTCAAAGTCTATGCCGAGGTCGACTGGTTCGCGATGTTGTGACGCAAAAGAAAAGGAACAAGGAAATGACACTACCTCTCTTCGAAAAGTTCACCGACGAGCAGCGAAAACAGTTCGGCCCCCAACAGACGCGCGAGGAATTCAGCACGCGGCGCCATGCCTACCACTCGCCGTTCATGTACGGGAATCTCGACGTCGGGAATTTCTACGAGATCGATCCGACCAAGGGAGTCGAGCTCAAGTCGATGGACGGGTTCATTGTCATTGAGGAGGATCAGCCGATCTCCGGCGTCACGGTGGTGGGCAGCGGTTGCGTTCCGCACGGGTTCAACATCGTCGAATGGTGGGACGAGGGGGAGACCATTGACAACATGAAGAACCAGCTCGTGAAGCGGCAGCGGGTCGACAACCTCAACGGCACGCATCCAAGCATTTATTCCCAGCTCATGATGGGGACGTTTCCCGGGCTCACCTTCAAGCACGTGACCAACGGGGACATCGGGAACGCGGCGGAAGCCCTCAAGAAGTTAAGTGACGGCTACTACGGCGGCTATTACATGGGCTTCTACGAGAACACCGCCACCTTCCGGATCGGCCCTCCCTACCCGAAAAAGGTCACCATTCGCGCGGGCACCAAGCTCATGGAAGATGCCGGCACCAGCATCGAGCGGTATCCGGGGGATTACGCGGTGCGGCTGGTGGAAACCACGGTGATCGTGTAGGAGTTTCGATTCGCGGATTTTGATTGAGCCATATGGCTGGCATGACGGGGCAATGGATCGTCGAGGTGAGGTGGACAAACATACACGAAAAGGCCTGATTAGAAATCCCCTGGAATCTTCCGGCAAGAGAAGGCGGGGGGTTGAGACTCGGGGCGGGTTCCTCTATAACCGGGCGATGCCTCACGATCACCTTGAGGAAATGAATGTAATCATGATCGATGGCCACGCCGAAAGGATGACGCCCGAGGATTTCCTGGACCCGGGTCATTCCCATGGGGCCGACGAGTCATGAAACTCCGGCTTTTCCTGGCTGTCATCGCAAGTCCCCTGTGGGCTGGCGAGTTTCTTGTTCCCCCGGATGAACTGGCCGGATACCGGATTGTCCTGCCTGAACATGCGGATGACAGCACGGTCGCCGTGGCGCTGGACGTGGCCGGCATCCTGAAGCAATCGACCGGCACCACGTTTCCGGTCATTCTCGACAACATCCCTTCGCAGGAGAAAGAGATTGTCGTCGGGATTCAAAATGAACGGCTTCCTGAGTTGGGCCTCGCTGGATTTGGAGAGGATTTCGCATCTGGTGAGTACGAGATTCGTGCGGTCGGCCGGGCCCTGGTGATCGCGGGTGGCCCACCGCGCGGCGACATCAATGGCCTGTACGGCCTCTGCCAGGATCATTTCGGGTGCCGTTGGCTCACGCCGGGTTGCCAGCACATACCGAAGGTGTCGGAATTCAAATTCACCGGCCTGCCGGATCGCCAGCGGCCGGCCTTCCGGTATCGCAGCACTTGCAGCGCCATGGCGTGGGACCCGGACTGGTGCGTGCGTAACCGGCTCAGTGAATCCAAGGAGCGGTGCGGCGGGCCGCGTCCATCGGCGATCCAGCAGCTTCGCTCCGACCGGCGCACCGACACAATGGCCGACTCCTGGAACCCGCACGCCTTTCAGGATATCCCGCTGGGTCTTTTCGATGAGCATCCCGAATGGTTTGCCGAAGCGGACGGCAAGCGCGTCAACACGGGAAACCCGGTGACCCAGTCCTACTGCGTCACGAACCCGGAATTCACGAAGTTGGTTGCGGATTGGACAGGCGATCGTCTTCGGAATAACCCGTCGATTGAGTTTGTCAGCATCACCGCGTCCGACTCCGGGAATCACTGCCAGTGCGGCGTCTGCAGCGCCGCGTACGGGCGGGTGGGGATTTCGGGCACGTACATGGAGTTCGCAAACCAAGTCGCCGGGCCGGTATCGAAGGAGTTCCCTGACGCCCAGATCATAATCTTTGCCTATGCGCAGACCTTTCCCCCCAACCCGGTAAAACTGCACCCCAACATCCGGATCGTCTGGGCGCCGATCGGGGCGGAAATCGCCCACGCCCTGGACGAGGGCGGGCCCAACCGTGACGCGGACTATGCAGGGCAGTTGGCGCAATGGCAGGAGAATTCACACCAGCTCGGCGTGTGGTACTACCAGGATACGATTGATGTACCCATGCCGCGCCCCGTTCTGTACCCGATGCAGGGAAGCTTCCAGCTGTTCCGTGGCCGTGGCGTGGACCAGGCGTTTGTCGAAATGTACTTCAACGGATGTCGAAAAACGACGTTTGACACCGATGGCGACAAATCCATGATCGCGTACGCTGCGGTACCCCACTATTATACGCGCGAATCCTACAACGTGACCTGGGTGTTCAACCTGGGGATGGAGCACCTGCACGGATACATGAGCTGCCGACTCCTGTGGGATCCGGATTTCGACGTCGACGGGGGCATCCTGGAATTCTGCCGCATTTACTACGGTGCGGCCGGCGATGAGCTCGCAACGTACATCCTGAGAATGCAGGAACTCGATGCCTATGAACGCTCCGTGAAAGGTGTATACCCAAGCTACCCCGGCATTCACATGAGCTACCATGCGGGGCCCGTTCTCAAGTTTTCTGTCATGCAGGATTCCGACGCCTGCTTCACCCGGGCGCTGGAGACCACAGGAAAGTCAGAGCCGTATCGCCGCCGGATAGAGATGGCGCGGATGGGAAACGATCTTTCCATCCTCGCCTATGCGCCGAAGGATCATCCTCTGCGGGGTCCCGCCCACCGCCGGTTTTTCGGGCTGGCCGATGAAATCGGCCTCGAGGCACCGATTCATCTGCGTGAGACCGGCTCCCAGAGTATCGAAAAGCTGCGGTTGCATTTCGAATAGGGCACGAGATGAAGATAAACGGCCAGCCCCATGATTGTTGACGGATTGATCCTTGGGGGATTTCCAAAACCCTTATTCAATTTCGACCCGGAGGAGCATGGACTGAAGGGATTCCAGGCGGATCCAGGGGCTGGGGAGGGGCTTGTTGAGGCGCAGATCTCTCAGGGTTTTTGGGGATTTCCCATCCACATGAATCTGGACTCGTTTCGGCGTTCCCCAGTAATTGGCCAGCGACAGGAGATACCCGTTTCCGTCACGCACGGAGCGGTAGTCGATCGCCCAGGGTTCCACCCCGTTTTCGTCCTGGAGCACGACCGGACGCTGGATACCGGCGTCCACGAAGGCCCGCAGCAGGGCATCGCGTAATTCCGAAGGCGACGTTGTCTCCGGCCACGCGCGGATTGCCTTCCCGGGCAAAGAAGTTTTCCTCGGTCCGGCGTATTCATCCCGCGCCAGTGCCTCGGAAGGATCGCCGATGACCCAGAGCGTTCCTCCGGCGGCTGCGTATTCCGTGACAGCGCCGGCGACATCTTCTGGCGCGTGCCGAATCGAGGGCAGGATCACTGCGAGGAACCTGGTCAAGTCGCCTTCCCGCACCTGGCGCTCAGAGACAAAGGCGACGGGCAGCCCATTGAAACTCATGGCCTCGTAGGCCAGCTTGAGCGCGCGGTCGGCCCGGTCGGACCAGATCTGGGCCGTGATCCCGTACAGGATGGCCACTTGCGATGTCGCTGCCTGCAGCTTGTACACTTCCGGCGCCAGCCGCATCAAATCCAGCCCCACCCTGCCCACCGCCATGATGTTTTCCGGACGAGTAAGTACGGCATGGAACGTGTCGCCGGAATAATAGTCGGGCGGATTTTCCGGCTTGATCTGTTCGTAATAGTGTTCCCACACCCAGTTGATGGATGCAGCCATTCCGTGGATGCACCCCTGCCAGAGAACGCAGTCGGTGTGCGCCGGCGGGATTTCGCGCGGCTC
Organism: uncultured Verrucomicrobiota bacterium; assembly: GCA_964611475.1. GTDB lineage: Bacteria > Verrucomicrobiota > Kiritimatiellia > SLOV01 > SLOV01 > CAUZEO01. The sequence goes on from CAZTAB010000190.1 coordinate 12,972, forward strand.
GCTTACGGCAATGATGTGGTTTTCCGAATTGATGATCGGTACTTCACGGAGGGAACGTTGCAGGTCGAAAAACAGATTCTGCCGCCACCACAGCGTTGCGTAGCGGTCCCCCTTGCCGATGTACTTACACCATGTGTCATTGCCATTCAGGTCCCCGATAAACGCGAACTGGTCGGGATCCGTTCCAAAATGCAGTGCATCCCTCTCCAGCAGGGCCATGGTTTTCGTGTGCGTGATTGTTCCCGGGCGCGCCTCGTGAATGACGCCGGTGAGGAAACGATGGAATTCGGCAAATCGGTCCATGTTGAATCGTACCTGCTCGTACCGCAGCGGGGTCATTTCCTCCTCCGGCGGCATCGTTGTGGTGGGATGTACGGGAATCCCGTTGAAAGATTTGTAATTCGTGCCTTCCAGGGCATTCACTTTTTCGATCGTTCCGTGAACGCGTTCCATGTGTTTGCGCCAGTGGCGGATCCGAAACTGGTCCTTGTCCCAGAACTGGGACGTTGGTTCGTTCAGGAGGCAGACGCTGAGAAGCGCAGGATTGTCCCCGATGGCTTCCAGGCATGCCTGCAGGTTCAGCTTGAAGATTTCCCGGGCTTGCGGAGCATCGGTCTTGATGTCGTAGAACGCGCCGCCGGCTCCCTCCAGTTCTGGCCATCTGTTGCGTGCCCAGTGCGGGAAGTATTCGGTGTTGGAAAGCCAATCAACGACGACGTTGTGTCGTGCCGCGCGGGGGATCGAACCGATTGTGATCCGATCCGAAACGACGTTCTCGGCAATGACGGTTCCGCCACCGCCGCCTTCGCGCGCGGACTGTATGATGTTGCAGCCCAGATCCTGGAACTTGGGGATGTCGTCGATAACCTTGGCAAAGAATCCATAGCCCATGAAAAAGACGGGTCGCCGCTCCCGCCTGCCCGTGCTCGGAACCAGGGTGTCGCCCCAGAACTTTCCGTCGCGGACCTCGACCGGACCGGTGACGAAGCGGGGAACGAGCAGGGGCTTCGCATTGCCATTGAGATAGGATTGCAACCGGCCGCCCACATCATCCAGCGTTGCTTCGAGAACATCCGCAACGTGTCCTGATTTTTGTGCCATGCCTCCGGCCAGATCCCTTAGCCCATACTCGATGAACTCGCGGGTCGTTGCGATGCCGAGCATTTCATAGTCCGTCGCTATGCCGCTGGCCTCTGCTTCCTTCCCTAGCCGCTCTACTTCTGCCAGGCGGGAACGCAGGGCCCGGTAGCGATTTTCGATTCCGATGTTGAGTTGCCCGGCGGATCGATGGCCGTCATCCGGCGTTCGTTCAACGCTGATGGAAGAACTCAGGACCGCGGTCAGATACCGGGACGGGTCCCGCTCCATCCCGGCGGCGGGCACCAGACCCGGTGCCATTTCGATCCAGTTGACACGCCCGACGCCATCATTCTCCGCGACCGCGAGGTTGAAGCCGAACTGGTGCGCCTTTTTTGGCGCCGCGATGCCCAGAGTCGTCCACGGGATTGCCAACTCGTACACTATGTCAGGCGCGTTGTGCCGGGCCGCGAACCGAATGCCGGTCACCCGTCTGCCCGGGGAGTAGGTGGTCAGTGCGACTTCGGCGCTTGCACGGGAAATGACAACGGATTTGACATCCGACCCCGGGGCGTGGGGAATCCGGCTGTACTCCACCGCTTCCGCACCGTCGTTCAGTCGCGCGAAGGACAGTTCTGCATCGTTGCAGCCGAGGCCACCCAGGGTTTTTTCATTCAGCGGATCAACGGCGATGCGCAGGTGGTCCCGGTTCCACATCGGCAGGCCGGCCGGCGCGTTGTGGATGTCATCCGTTACAGCAAGGCCCAGGTACAGGGAATCCCGGTCCCAACCCAATCGAAGACGGGCGCTGAGATCTTCCGGTCCTTTCGCCGGACCCGCCCCCATGTCGCCGACGTCGCCGGGCAGGGCCATGGCGGACGATCCCTCCGGCCAGTCCGAGAGTCTTCCGTCGATATCCGGTTGGAGATCGAGGTGCACGACCGGAAGGAAACCTTGTTCCAGGGCTTGGGCTGGAGTCAGTGCCGGTTCCGTGGCTCTGGATGGTGATGGCTCACTGCCTGCCGGGCACTTGACTGCAGGCAGCAACAGCGCTGTCGACAGGACAAGCTGTGGCATGAGAGGGGAATGGAAAATCATGTTCCTTTTCCCCGCCCCATGACTACTCCTTAGTCCCACGGATGGGGAACTTCCGGGCTCCGCCGCCGCTGTTTTTCGGCGGACGCAAGGGTGGCTCCCGGTGATGCCCATTGCCACTTCTGCCAGGGCCGGCACACCTCACCTCGGTTCTTCCAACATGTTCACCTCCCGCACTGCGGATCGCCGGGTGTCGGGAATGCGGAAGGTTTTTATTTCATTTGCCCGGAAGGTCGCGGTCCACGAGCGGCCGGACGCGGGCAATTCAAAGGCGGCCTGCCGCTTGCGACCGAACCATTCGACGGCGCGGAGGATCAATGCCTTCCCGTCCTCGCTTTCCTTGATTGCCTCGATGCGCACCCCCTTGCCCTTGCACCGAGCGAAGCCGCCGGCGGGCGGAAGCGCGCCCGCGTGGTTGAATTCGGCGAGTGACACTGGCGGGTTGTTGAGCTGTGATGCGAGGTCCACGATGCCGGCGTCGCGCCAGTTGCCGCCATGCGGAAGGATCGCGAGCGAGAAGGTCTGTGGTCCCTGGTCGGTGAACTCGCCGCGAGTGAAATCGCGGGAGGTCCACGGGTCGTGGAGGGCGTAGGGCGGACTGCGAAGGATGGTCATGCGGAGTTCGCCCGGTTCGGCGCTGCAGCCGTACTTCGAGTCGTTGGCGATCGCGACTCCACGGTCCTCCCCGCTCATGTCGACCCACTGTCGGACAGGCTCTTCCCCCCCGTCGACTGCGCGAACGACGGTTCCGTACGGCGTGTCCGACGTCCAGGTTTCGGGCCGGGAGGGAATGGGGAACGAAAGTTTCAACGCTTGAAACGTCTGGCGCCAGTCCACCCGGGCCTGAATCGTCACGTGTGCTTCCCCGGTGCCGAGCAGGAAACGAAACCGGAGGCACGAGTCGCGGAACGCGTAGTCGACCTCGAGGCAGCCCCGCACCGGGCCGGATTCGATCACGCGCGCGCCGGTGCGCTTGAAACGGCCCACGACCTTGCGGTACGCGCGCACGTTATGGCTCCATGTATCGCTCGTGTCCTCCATGACCAGCGGAATGGCCCCGGCCCCGGCAAACACTTGTCGCCGGCGCTTGCGATCGTAGATCCTCAGGTAGCCGCGGCGGTCCAGGGCAACCTTGAGGTGTTCGTTCTCGATCCCGTCGCGGCCGGTTCGAACCGCCTTCGCGCCCACCCGTTGTTTC
>CAZTAB010000191.1:0-11719 GCA_964611475.1 uncultured Verrucomicrobiota bacterium
GTTACATCGCTTCCTTCAGTACTGATACCTCTTCGTCACTATCGTTTTCTCCGCCGCGTAATTGTAGGTGGTAATTGAGTCCTCGACCGATGGGAATGTGCTGGATGATTACGCCCTGCATCGTGAGGACGAAACCGGGAAAATCAGCAAGCTGACGGTCTGGAACCACCCCGGGGATGATATCTTCGGTCGCATTGCCCGAAGCCATCGGGTCGTGAACACCATGGAGAGCCTCCTGGGCGACGAGGTGTACCACTGGCACTCAAAGATGATGATCAAGGAACCCGAAGTCGGCGGAGCCTGGGTCTGGCACCAGGATTACGGCTACTGGTACGAATACAACGTCCTCTTTCCCGACCTCGCAAGCTGCATGATCGCGGGCAATCCCGCGACCCGCGAAAACGGGTGTCTCCAGACGCTGAAGGGCTCACACAAGCTCGGTCGCATCCGGCCCATGAAAGTCGGCAGCCAGATCGGTTGCGATCCGGAGCGCGTAGAGCAAGCGGAGAAGCACTTCGAGCTCGTCTATTGTGAAATGGAGCCCGGGTCCGGACTGTTCTTTCACTGCAACACCCTCCACCGATCCGCCGCAAACGAATCCAGCGACCCGAGATGGGTTCTCATCTGCTGCTACAATACCAAACACAACAGCCCCTTCGGCGAATCAAGGCACCCGACCTACAGCCCGCTCGACAAAATCGAGGACAGCGCAGTGGCGCAAGCGGGCGGGAACCTGGACGGGGACCGTGTCTACTCCAATTTCCGTCCGAGCAAAGACAGGAAACTGGTGTGACGACCCCTTCCATCCCCCGCGCTCTTGAATAAGGAAAGAGCACGACAGAAGCCAAAAGCCCGCAGCGACGGTGCCGGCCTACTCCCAACCCAGCAACAGAAACAGCGGCTCGCCGTGTGAAATTGGTTGAGCGTGGCGCAGGGTGAGACGACCCCCATTGAGCGCAATGCCAATGTCTGCATGATCCGTCCAGGATCCATCCCGCTCCAGCCTGCGAACCGACGCCAGCCGACGCTCCGTCTCGAGATCCAACGTGACCGAGGGCCAAGCGTCCAGGGAAAGATTGAAGAACCCGACTATGCTCTCCGACTCCAGGTCCTTGCGAAACCCGAGCGGCCAAGCACCCTCCCCCCTGACAAGCACCGGTGCTTTTTCACGCGACAGCCAGCGGATGACGCCGTGGAACTGCTGCACCCGCTCCGGGCGGCAGTAGTTGGCTCCGTAGCCATGCTCAAGGTCGAATCCGTGCGCAACCACGCGCCCACCGAGCTTGTTTTCGTAGGCGACCATAGAGGGAGGTCCCCTCCGGGCATCCGGATCGACCAGGCGGCTGATCACCGTCGCATCCTTTTCCGGTTTGAGCGGGCAGAAGGCCGCACCCGCCACGGGGCCGAAGAGGGTCACCAAGTACAAGTGGTCCGAACCACCGAAGTCAGGATGAAAGAACTCCTCGGCATTGTATGGGCCTACATCGAACACCTGCCGAGTCTCCCCCACGGCTTTCAGCCCGATCTCATTCCCAAAGCCGCGCTCCACGAGCACTCGAGCAGCCGACCCATCAAGTAGCAGTCCGCCCGAAAGAAGCTTTCGGATTTGCTTCTTGGCCAGGGCCCGGAGCAATTGTCCGGACACCGAAACGACGTCCTCGTCGTCGTAGGTCGTCGGAATACCCAGCGCCTCCAGGTGCTCCATGCCGGCGTGCTGCGCAGGGTCCAGCGAAGAGTAGTCCGAATCCTCGGAAAGCACCTTGAAGGAACTAGCGTCCGGATGGTGCAGCAACTGCACGCCACGATACCGACCCGGACGCCGGCACACGCCAGCCAGGCCACTGAAAAAGGCCTTGTTTTCAGAAAGGAACCTGCCGAGAGCCGGCTCCTGCTCCATCGGGGTGCCATTGTGATCGAAGAGGTTCATCGTGACGCCATCGCATCCGTACCCGATGGACGTCGCGATCTTCAGGAAGGTCATGGCAACGCTGCAGGTGTAGAGTGAAAAAAAACCGTTGTCCACCTCCGCCTGCTCAAGAACGCCCCGAGGCAGCACGCGCCGGGTTCCCTTGATCGAATCCTGGTTGTAGTACAGGTCGTGCAGCGACGTTTCAGTGTACATCCCAAGCGGTGGACGACTGTAGAGCGCGCGGTCACCGGCAAGGGCCTCACCAAATTCGGTCCACTTCCGACCCTCAATGCTGTGATAGTGATGGCCGCTGGACATCAACCCAAGATGGATGCCCGGATCGACCTCCTGAACCGCTGTCGACAGTTGCCTGGCCACATCCACCATGATCTCCCCCTGCATCGCGAGGTACTCTCGCCGCCAGGGATGTGGCTTGCCTGACTTGAGAATCGCCTGAACTACCTTCTTCCGGCCCACCTTCTTTCCGATCCTTCGCGAAAACATCTTCAAGTGGGCGGGGCAAAAACATCCGAACGTGGCCGGCGAATGGTTGAAGTTGCGGATATCATCCTCCACCCACAGAACACGCGGGCCCGTTTCCGCGTACAACCGCCACACGGCCAGCAGGTGCTCCCGCCACGCGCTCGACAGCGGACACGCGCACTCCCGGCAAGCAGCGCCATCGTGCCCCACGATGCGATCGATCTCCGGGACCGAGGATCCGTCCCACCCCCGATCGCAATGACCCAGCGTAAACCACGGGTTGATGGAAAAAATGATACCGAGGCGATCCATCGCCTCCCTGATCCTGGCCAACTTCGGCTGGTAGGCGCGGACCCACTCCAAAGTCGGATGGCCATGCGAGAAGGTTTCAGCATCGACCTTGACGATGATCTCATCGACCCCGTAGCGGGGTAGATACTCGATCAGTTCAGCCAAATTGTCATCGAAGGACCACGGCGGAAGCGTTCTGCGCAGCGCATACAATCCTGGTGTTTCGTTGTCGATCATATCCCCCCGAAAAGTTGGGCAATCTTCATCAATGACCGCGGAAGGTGATAGGCGGCCTTCCAGGGTGTGCCCTTATCCGTCAACTTCGGGCTGCCGTCACGATACAACTCCGGATACCACTCACCATACTCCGGGTCGTAGAAATGATCACGGCACCATGCATGCATGTCGAGGAAGCGGTTCCACCAGAGGTCCTCGCCAGTCTGCTCCGCGCAGAGGGCCAGCGTACAGAGTGTCTCGGAATGCGCCCACCAACACTTGTCGTGCCACATCATGTTGGCCTCCTTGTGCCAGTCCTTCTGGTGGGGCTCCTCGCCGCTTGAGTCCAGGAACGAGAAGATTCCGCCATGATCTTCGTCGTATGCGCGAAGATGCGTCCACTCCGCGATCTGGATTGCCCGATCAACAATCCCCTGGTCACCACGTTGCCGTCCTTCGTGCATGCAAAACAGCGCTGATTCCATTGCGTGCCCGGGATCGAGCACGCGTCCCTCGTCGTCATCGATGACCGCCCCGTCCCGGCCAATCGATTCGAACAAAGCCTCGTGCTCATCCTTGGCAAACTCGTGGAGAACCTCGTGCAGGCAGCGGTCAACCAGCGCGCGGGTCCTGTCCTCACCAAGAACCTGAGAAGCAACATCGGCGGTGTTGATGCTGATCATGAAGGGCCCGTGGCGCTTGAATCGAGGGCTCCAGGTTCCGTGATAGATGTCCTTGAAATCAAGGTCGAGAACATTGCGCTCGATCGCGTCGAAGGTTTCCTCAATCAGGCAAAGATCCTCGTCGGAACCCGATGCCACCGCGAACTCACACAAGCCCTGGATTGCAAACATGTCGGTATAGATGGATATGGTCCCTTTCTGCAGCTCGCCGGCGCGGCTGAGCTGACAATTCCAACGGCCGCCACCCGCGGAAGCATTCTGAACGATGAAATCCCGCCCGCATCGAGCAAGGTCCAGCCACCCGTCCCTCTTCTCGACCTGGTTGTAGAGCGCAGAAAACATGAAAAGTTGGCGCCCCTGAAACCATATGTACTTGGTGTCGTCGGTCATGTTTCCTTCGCGGTCGAAACATGTCAGGTAGCCGCCGCACTCGTCGTCACGTGTCCGCACCTCCCAGAACGGAACGACCTCGTTCAAGAGGTGATGATTGTAATACTTTCCAACCTCCTGTCGCGTCACAGGGAGCCCTCCAGCCATGCGGGTTGGTCCATCTTCTTGTAGGGAATGATACGAGGCGGTTCGGCGAACCGAACTTTAATGGTGTTCACGGACGGCTGCGGCGGACGCGACGGCAGGCCGGAAAGGATCATGCGGCCGTTGTATTCCATACGAACCCCCAGGTTCGCCTTCGTCCCCATGAGCTCAGCCGATCGAACGCGGGATGCGACCATCGGCACGACCGCCTCCGTCCCCGGATAGCGGAACATGTGAAAGTACCCGACGTTTCCCTTGCGCGTCCACCGCCCAAGCATGGCGTCAGGCAGCTCGCAGTGCCGGCAACCATAGATTGACTCGCCGTGTATTTTCATCCAGCCCCCCAGTTCCCGCAGCAGCTTTTTCTCCTCGCGACGGATCGTTCCATCCGGCTTCGGGCCTACGTTGAGAATCAGGTTGCCCTCGTTGGACGCCGCGTTGATCAGATTTTGCAGCAACTGGGGCGCGGTCTTCCAGTTTGGATTGTGCCGGACATAGCCCCACCCGGTCGGATCGCCCAAGGTCATGGTCGACTCCCACGCCCGGCCCAGCGGGCTGGCCGTCACTTCCTGTTCTGGCGTGTCGACGTCTTCCGGCAATGCCGATCGATTGTTGATCAGGATATCCGGCTGTAGTTCGCGCGCCATGCGATTGAGTTTTCGAGACTGCCAAAATTTTGCAGCTTCTCTCGAGACGATCTTTCCCTCCGCATGGCGGGGCAATTCGATTCCCGGCACCCACTCCCCGTCATAGTAGAGGTAGTCAATCCTCCCGTATTGCGTAAGAAGCTCCCGCACCTGGTCGTGCGCCTGCCGCACCATCGCCCGGGCGGAATCGGGATTCTTCTTTGCGTTCCAGTATCCAGGAAATCGCCAATCCAGAAGCGAATAGTAAAATCCAACTTTGATCCCGGCCCTGCGGCAGGCTTTCGCGTACTCCGCAATGAAATCCCGGCGGGCGGCAGTCTTGACCGCGGTAAAACCACTGACCTGGCTGTCCCACAGGCAAAACCCGTCGTGGTGGCGCGTGGTCAGGACCATGTATTTCATGCCATTTTCCACTGCAAGCCCGGCCCACTCATCGGCATCAAACCTCCCCGGGGTGAAGCGGTCGGCAAGCTTCGCATAGTCCCCGGCGCGAATCCGTTCAAGCAACATGACCCACTCGCCACGCCCAAGAAGACTGTAGAGCCCCCAGTGCGCAAACATGCCAAAGCGGGCCCGGTGGAACCATTTGATGCGTTTCTCGTATTCGACCTTCGCCTCTGACATGCCAAATCCTCCAGGGCGCATCATGTAGGAACGTTGGCGGGCGGGGCAATGCCAATTTGCGCCGCAAGGGAGTCTGCCACGGGGGCTGGTCCGAGCGATCGACCATGGGCGCCGAGTTCTTTCCTGCCGCACCGTGGCCCGGAGCAGTACAGGGTCAGGAAACCTAGATGTCGCTTGAGGGCGACGCGCCCCAAACCCTGGCGACCGGATCCCGAACATGACACGGGGCTGCCCGGCCCCGGGAGGGGACTGCCGTCGTCACTCTTCACCTCTCGAGTCGAGAAGGATAAAGACGAAGGCGACAGCAAGAAGGGCTGATGCAGAGAGAATCGCGACAGTAGCAGGCGCGCCGAGCCAGGCAACCATGACGGCGCTCTGCAGTCCACCGAGCGGCCCCGCCCCGATAACCAGCACCAGAGTTGCCATGGCACGGCCCCGCATCTCTTCGCTAACGTCCCGCAGGATGATCCCCGACTGCATGGATGTGAATCCCGCTTGCCCCACGCCCCCAAGGAACAGGAAAACCAGGGAGAGCGAGTAGAATGAGGACATCGAAAAACCCAGGATTACGACACAGGTCAACACGCAGGATCCGGCGAGCACCGCGTAGTCGCTGCAGAGTCGGCGGGCGTGATGAACAAAGCACAGACCAATCAACGCCCCCAATCCATACGATCCGGCCATTACGCCCAGGTCCTGCTCGCTCCGCCCCAGGATGTCGCGCGCGAACACGGAGAGAAGCGGAAAGAACGTGAACACCCAGGCGTTCATGAAAATTGTGGCAATGAGTATGCTGTAGACTCTCGGCAGCTTTCGGATGTACCGGAGGCCTTCAACCAGCCGCAACCACACGCTCATCGAGTCATCCGGATCTTCCGGAGCCCTGGAGGCCGTCCGAATTTTCAGCAGGAGCACCGACGCCCCGGCAAGAAGCACCGCGATAACCACGAGCACGACCGCGGCATTCGTCTTCTGCAGCAACATGCCGCCGAGGATCGGACCGAGGACAAGCCCCAGGCCGGCCGCCCCATTTTCAAAAAGAATCCCGTCAATCGCCCTTTCCCGCCCGACCAGGTCCGGGATCATCGCCCGGCGGGTCGGCCAGTCCACGGTGAAAACAACGCCATTCACCACGGACACGGCAATCAGGTGCCAATAGCTCAGCACGCCGAACCAATAGAGACTCGCCAGGAGGAGAAATCCGGCGACAAGAATGCCCTGCATCGTGAGCAACAATTCCTTGCGGGGAAACCGGTCGGTCAGAACCGGTGTGAAAAAACCGACGAGACAAGGAGCCGACCGGAAAAAACCCCATAAGGCGACCATCCAGGGCGAATCCGTCAACTCAAGCGCCAGCCACCCCAGGAGGATCTGCTCGATCCACATTCCTTGCCACCAGAGGGTGTTGGAGGCAAGAAGCCAGCGAAAATCGCGATTATCAAGAACTATGCGCACGATTGAACAGGGGAGGTTACAACGCGAATGGGCTCAATGACAAATGACGGGGAAACTCCAAAGAGTGAATGGCCACTAGTCCGGATTGTCCGCGGCGGAGTCCGGGTGGACAGGAACCGGGAGCACAGGAATACCACCGGCCCTAAAACCATGATCCCCTTGATTTCGAAATCTCATGTGCGAACCTCTTCAAACCTGCAAAGGGGCTGAAGGCATCAGAGGCCTCCTCGACTCTGGACCATACAACAATCCGACATGAACCCAAAAGGATTCCTGGGCATAACCTGGGGTTGCCGCCTTCGCTTCCGCCCCTCAGGCTGGATTTGAAATGGAAGGACAACACGAACGTCATTGTGGCAATGGGATTCACGCCCTCCAGAGGACTCCAGTATTGCGAATATGCCGCGAGAGGATAAGATGAAGGAAGTTATGAATCGGTTTTGTTTCATTTTGATCATGGCTTCTTTCAGTGCGCATGCGGAGGACATGAAGAATTTCTCGCACGGGAAATACAAGGCAACGTGGGAATCCCTGGACCGTCACCGAACGCCGCAGTGGTTTAAGGATGCCAAGTTCGGAATTTTCATGTACGCCCCTCACCCAGAGGAAGGACATTACGAACGCCACCGGGCCACGAGCGGAAAACCTGACGCCCCGTATTCCGAATCCTACGCGTATCGCTCCATCGACAAGACGACGTGGGATCCCGGGAAGCTTGCATCGTTCGTGCAGGACGTCGGGGCGCGCTATGTCGTATGGTCTGACGACGCCGCCGGGCCATTCCTTCTGCACCCGAGCAAATATGCGGACACGCCGGGCAGCCCCTGGTCATTTCTGACGGGACCGGGTACAGACCCGGTGGACTACACCGGCGAAATGGCGGAGGCGACCCGGGAGCGAGGCCTGAAGTTCGGGATCTACCGCAATTACATGCACCCCGGGGAGTACCCCTATTTCCTGGAAACCATGTTCGAGATGATTGACCGGTATCAGCCGGCCACACTCTGGCTGGATGAGAAGAAATTCAGCTATCCCACCGAAATCCTCAAGGGACGAGAGCTGCTTGCCTACTACTACAATCACTCGAAGGATCCCAACAACGTCGCCTGCGAGGATGCGCTGGGCAGCTACAAAGTACCCACGATTGGCAGGGCCCTCGTGCATGGAGACTGGTACCGGAAGGAAATGGGGCATACGGCGCCGGCCGACTCCATCTCTGACGGAGCCTATGTCCGGTACGAGCGGTATCGCCCCTTCCAGCAGTACCGACGCAACCCGGTGAAGAACACGGGCGACAGCATTCGGAACTTCATCCACTGGCTCGCTCACACTGCAAGCCACGGCGGCAACCTTGAGATTGCGGTGGATTCCGCGTCCGACGAGGTATTCGACTGGTTCCGAAAGCAGCTTCTGCCAATCGGCGAGTGGCTGAAGCAGAACGGTGATGCGATCTACGACACGCAGCCCTGGCATGACGGGATTCCCCGGATGAATACGGCATCGGACATCCCGGTCCGCTTCACCACGCAGGGCAAGGTCCTGTTTGCCACTCTTCTGGCAGAACCGCGGGATCAATTCGTGCTGCCCGGATTACAGGCCGCCCCGGGCACCCGCATCGACGCGCTCGGTTCAGACAAAACATTGGAGTGGACAAACAGCTCACGTGGCCTGCGAATCCGAATCGGCGATTCCGCACTGAAAGGCAAACATGCATTCGCCTTCAGAATCGATCCGATCCCGCAACGTCTCTGACAAGCGAGCCCGGTCCGCCAGATAGACTTCCGGGTTCAACCGGTCCAGGCCTGGATTTCCGCGTTGACCGCCCGTTCCTGCTCCACGGACTGCCAGCAAAGGATGTCCAGGTAGCGATCCTGGCAGGCTTCCGCAAGGGAATAAAACCCATCACTTCCCGCGGTATACGCGGCCATGTTCTCAAGGCAAGAGGCAATGGCAATCTCTTCGTCGGAAAGCGACGACTCCCGGAAAGGGTTTTCATAAACCCGGGAGTCCCCGAGATGAATTGACTGCAGCCCGGCGCCTTCCAGATTCCCGCCGACGCCGGCGCAACGACGCTCCAGCTCAAGGTGGACCGGGGAACGGAAATTCTCCAGATAAGAAACGCGCCGGTCAATCATCTCGCCCCGGTCTCCTCGAATCAGCACGCGATGATTGCGGACCCAGTTGAAGTACTGCTCATCCGTGAAATCAAGGACCCCGAGGCGATCCCCATAGTCAAACCAGACGTGAAGACGAGTCGCATTCGCCACCGACTCTTCCAGGGGCGGACCGGCCCGGTCCGGCCCCTTGATGACTGGCGACAAAAACGTTCGAGCGGACACCACCGGACGCTCCAGGCCTGAACCAAGCGATCTACGAACCAGGCTAATGCCGTGGTATCCGTGGCCGCAGGAGATCTCCGCCTCCGTCACGGAGCCAAGCAACCCGAGCCGAATGACCTGTAACCGAGCAGCATGTTCCGGCTGCAGGTGAAACTGTTCGGCAACCTGGACCTTCCCATCATGATCCTGCACATAGGAATACAACTCGTTCAGATCGTGAATCCCAGGCGCCGGAGGGGTTTCCGAGAGTACCGGAATGCCACGGGCGACCAGATCCTTCACAAGACCCGGATTGCAGTCCCAGGAAACACTGGTGACGACAAACCGAGGTGCGCAGGTGTCGAGCAACTGATCAGGATTCGCAAACACCGGGCATCCCCATGCCTGCTTGAACGACTCTCTTCGCTCTCCGTTCCGGATGGCTACGCCCGCAACTTCAAACCGATTTGGCAGGGCCCTCGCAATCCTCATGAAGAATTCAGTGCGCCACCCGCCACCAACGATTCCAAAGGAGATTCGTTCCACTACAGAATCTTTCCGTCTCGCCCGCCGCCACGGCCGGAATACGGCTGCCCCGGATCCCACCCCTGGAGATCCGGCGCGGTAAATTCACCCAATGGGAACGTCACGACCGACCGCGTTCGCGAGGAAAGGTACGCGCCCTCGACAAGCTCCAGGGCCTGGAGCGAGCTCTCGGCAATTGTGTAATCTGGCGTTCCCGAGTCCATCTGATCGGCCAGCAATTCAAGATGGCGTTGGTGGATCGATCTCGGATCGGGATCGATCTCAATCAGGCGCCCGGACGGGAATTCGGCGTTCTGGATCCGGTATGAGCTTTCCCATGCCCAGAATTCGATCTGTCCTTCCGTGCCCAGGATGCGAAACAGAGTGTCCTTTCCGTCGCGATTCACGTTCACCTCATCCCCCGTATTCATGACCATGCGAACGCCACTCTCCGTCTCTGCGTACGCCACGGCAAACGTTTCTACCTGCATGCCGTCACGATACGTACGGGTGGACGTGTCGCACTGGGCGATCACATGGGCAACAGGCTCGCGCCGGGTCAGTGCGACAAAGAAATTGAGCCAATGGATGCCGGCATTGATCATGTCCCAGCCTCTGCATTGGATCTCCACAAGCTTCAATTCTCCAATCTCACCGCCATGCACCCGATCCAGGATCTGCCTTGTGTGGTCCAGCACAAGAAGTCCATGCGGCACGGCAACCGGCAGCTTTTCCGCCCGAATGGCCCGGAGCAGCGCACCGCCATCCGCTGCCGTGTCGGCCAGGGGCTTTTCAACCAGAATCCCTGACAAATCCAGTGACAACGCCTCCTCGGCAATCCCGCGGTGGGACGGAGCCCAGGTAGAAACACAGACCACGTCAGCCGGTGACGCATGAAACAATTCCGCGTGCGACGCGAACGTTTGAATGCCGGGAGAACGATCCCCGGCAGTCGCCCTGGCCTCTTCGCTCTGGTCGCAGGCCGCCACCAGATCAAATCGGTCGGAGGCAACCAGCGCATCCAGGCTCATTACACCACCAAATCCACATCCGATGACTGATGCCGTGTATTTCATCAACCCCCTCCGCAGCAAACCATGGAAGAGAGGTGATATGCCGGGAAAACAATGGCTGGTCTCATTCCTTCAAACTGTACTCAATAGCTAGCGCTTGGAAAGCTCCGAGAACAACGGATTCGCTGCCTTGAATCTCCACCTCCCTTGGTGCTTCACCCGGCCCATCGCTGGTCAGCTTTTGCCGGAGGATTCTTTTTCCATGCAAACCGTACTCCTTCGCGTTGATCCGTACCCGAGCCCTCACCGGTTCCTCGCCGGCATTTGCGAAAAGCAGAACCGTCTTGTCCTCTTCCGGCAACTGCCAGGCACCAGTGAACAAGACATCGTGGGTGACCAGCCAATTTTCCTGATTGGCCCACCGCCAGTCGGCGGTCATTTCCGGGACCGGGGAGAGTATCTTCGGCGGCCGGGCCATCCGTCCCTCGGCAAAGTATTGCTTCAGTTTCCAGCGGAGCTGAACGCAGTCCCGCAGGAATCCGATGAACGACTGGTCACTGTCCACTTCATCCGGCCACATCCACCCGAGCTGTTCGCCAAAGACGAACTGCTGTGCACATTTCATGCGCTTTGCCTCCGTCGGGCCTCCGTACTGCCGGCCGAACATCTGGAGCACGCCGCCGTACACCGTCATGAACGCAGGCACCTGCCCATCGTGCTGCCAGGTCCACGTCAGATACCCGTCGAACACATGCGCAAACGGCTCGGCATTGCACTCGGTGGTCAGCATCGCGCCATCGGGCATCTCCTCGCGAATCGCCCGGTGCATCTTCCAATACCCTTCGTTCCACCACGTGCCGCCGCCGAGAGGATGCCCATGTGACCTGTCCATGCACATGCGCGGCGACATGGCCGCGACTTGGTCAATGTAGACCCCGTCCACTCCACACTCGTCGAATAATCGACGGCAATATTCACCGCCACGCTCCTGCCAGAGCTTCGTCGACGGGCACATGACAGC
>CAZTAB010000192.1:0-6090 GCA_964611475.1 uncultured Verrucomicrobiota bacterium
GCGTTCGCACTCTCCCTTTCCTCCTCCTGGCCGCCCTCCCCCTCCACGCCGCGGAGCCGCTGCCCGTATTGCACCTGCCGCTGGACAAATCCCTGGCAGCGGACGACGGGGTGAAGCCGCAATCGTTCAGCCGAATGTCCGTTGCCACACGGTTCGACGATACCCGGGGCAAGCTGGTTGACGTGCCCGCGAACCAGTCGCGCTTCGAGCGGCGCGCGGGCAAGCCGTGGGGCGCTGCGACCGGCCTGTTGATCGAAGGGCCTTCCGAGAATCTGTTCCGTAACAGCTCGTTCGAAGATGGGGACGCTCACTGGACCGTAGACGACGCCGATCCAGGGCAGGACGCGACGGAAGCCGCCGTGCACGGCGAGAGGGACCTCGCGTTCTCCGGCCGGGCAAGGTTGAGCCAGGCAATTGGCGTGCTCTTGGAACCGCCCCGGTCCGATCGCAAGATCTTTGCCACGCTCAGCATCCACGCGCGGCGCACGAAGCCGGGTCCGCCGTCGCAGCGGATTGAGCAGGTGGTCCAGCCGTTGGCTTTCACTTCGCAGGGCGGCAACCGCGTCCGCGATACGCGGGCTATCCCCCTGGGAACGACCGGGTGGTTCCGCGTGTCCGCACGATTCGAGGCAACTCTTCCCGGCGAGGAGTGGACCTGCGGATTCGAGATCCAGGAGGGCGGTATCGAAGTGGACGCGGCCCAGCTGGAGACCTCCCGAACCGCATCCACCGTCTCGAGTTTCATCCCCACCGGCGATCAACCCGCGCGGCGCGCGCTCGAAGACCTGGTGTACCCCACCGCCGGGTGCCTGCGCCCGGAAGGCGGAACCCTGACCCTCTGGTACTACATCACCAACCCCTTCGACGAGTACCTCTACCTGGTCGCGCACGGTCCGTTCGACAGGGCCAACCGGCTCCGCCTGGCGAACCATGGGGGCGTGGTCGGCGTGAGCGCCTGCCGGTGGGCCGACGACATCGAGCACGGCAGGTGGTCTCACCTCGCCATCACCTGGGACGGCAGGAAGGCGGCCATCTACAAGGACGGCGGGGAAGCCGGCGCCACGGAAGGCGCGTTTCCCTACGAGCAATGGACGGAAGCCGGGCCGCACTGGCGGCTTGGCGGCAACGGGCAGGAAGACATGGGCGCCCAGGGGCTCCTCGCCGACCTGCAGGTTTTCGACGTCCCGCTGACGCCAGCGCAGGTGGAACGGCTGTACGAAACGGGGCATCCCGGCGGCGCAGCCGAGACGGCGCCTGCGCCCGAAGGCTTGCCGGTGACCTTCGAAACCCCGGTCGCGGGCGCCACCAGCCTCGCCGTGTATGACGTGGACGGCGTACAACACCGGGAGCTGCTGATCGGCGAGCCACTGGAGGTCGGCACACATTCGATCACATGGGACGGCCGCGACCGGAAAGGCGATCTCCTTTCAGAGGGCGAGTATGCGCTCCGGGGCGTTGTGGCCGATCTCGACGTCCACTACGAGTTCTCTGCGGGCAACTCAGGCGATCCGCCGTGGGACTGGGAACACAACATCCACGCCGGGTTGTTCATCGACGTGGCAGCGGACACGAACGGTGCGTTTTACGTCGCCAGCCTGACCGGGGAAGGCAATCGCCACATTCAGAAAATCGGACCGGACGGGCAGGTCCTCTGGACAAGCCCGGTCTCGCCATGCCAGGGACCAACCACCGCGTGCGCCTTGGACGAACGCTTTCTCTATCTCGCGGTGACGATCGACAGTGAGCGGGAGTCCGCCTCACGAATGATCCGGCCGCGCGAGGCGGTGTGGCGGATCGACAAGGAAGCGGGCACGCTGGCGCCATGGCCCGATACCGGGACCACCCTCCCGGTCAACGAGCGGCGCAAACCGCCGGCGAGCGGATATACTGCGCACCAGTGGGGCCTTGAGATCCACAAGGTCACGTCGCCGCAAACCGGCGTGATGGGACTGGCGGCCGACGAGGGGAAGCTCTACGTCGCCTTGCGATTCGAAGACGCCGTCGCAGTGTACGATCGCGAATCCGGTGCCCTGCTTCGGCGTATCGAAAACGTGGCGTCCCCACGCGGCCTGGATGTGGGCACGACCGGGCGGCTGTACGTGCTCAGCGAGGGCCGGTTGATCGGTATGGATCGCACGGGAAAAGGGCGACGAACGATCGCCGATGGCCTCACCAACGCCTGGTGCGTAGCCGTCAGCCCGCAAGACATCGTGCACGTGTCCGAGCACGGAGACCGGCACCAGGTGCGCCGGTTCGACCTTGACGGAAGCGAATTGATACCCATCGGCGAACGGCGCGACGCAATGGCGGGCGGACGCGTGACACCAAACCGCCTCTCCTCCCCCATGGGCATTGCCGTGGACAACGAGAGCAACATCTATGTGGCTGACATCGGCCACGGCCGCGTGCAGCGCTATGACCACAAAGGCAACGGGACCCTAACCGTGATGGCGGGCGGGTACGGCGGCAACAATGGTGGTGTGGCCGTCATGCCCGGTGAGCCGGAGCGATTCTTCGTGAGCGTGGGCACACCGCTGGGACGCGCGCTGCGGGGGCGGGCGCTCACCGAGTATCGGTTGGATTACGACAAGAAGACCTGGGAACTGGCCAGCGTCTGGCCGGACATCACGCCAATCCGCGCGGTTGAGCCGCTGTTCATCCGCAAAATCGAGGGCCGCACCTACCTCTTCCTCCTCGCAAAGAACATCGCCGTGTACGAACTCAAGGGCGACCGGGTCGAGTTCTGCACCGCACTGGTCTGCGGGTCGCCACACGGGGTGAAGCAACTCCGCGGCGAGGAGCTCCGCAATGATGCGCGGGAACTGGGACTGGTAGACGACAAGGGATTCTTCAAGAACACCTTTTCGTGGACCGACGCCAATCGCGACTGGCGCATGCAACCCGGCGAGATCGTGCAGGGGGCCGCCCTGAATTTCTACACCGTGAACGACGCCGACGTGGACGCCAACGGAAACATCGTTGTGCACGATCACTACACGGCCGTGGTCGCCCGCTTTCCCCTGCTCGGTTTCGACACCGCCGGGAACCCGCTCTACCGGTGGGACGAAATGGAGATTCTCTGGTCGCTCCGCGAGACGCCGGTGCGGGTGGACGCATCGGAAGTATGGGCGAAGGAACTGCGCATGATGGGCACGCGGATCGACGGCGGCGGCAACATCTACCTGACCGACGTGGCGGGGGCAAACTGGATGGACCCGGAAATCGCGTCGATCCGGAAGCTCGCGCCGGACGGCACCGTGTTGTTCGACGTGGGGCGCAAGGCGCGCGGCCTCAAGGATAAGCCGGGCGAGTTCCAGACGATCCCGTCCTTCTGCGGGCTGCACAAGGGGCTGGTGTTCGCCAACGAAATCGAAAGCCAGGTGGATGTCTATACCGACGACGGCTTGTATGTGGCGACGCTCCTGGAGAATTACAAGTGGGGCCAGCCCGGGCCCTACGTCAACTGGGGCGAAAACTTTTTCAGCATCGTCTTTGACCATCCGGAGACGGGGAACGACTACCTCATCATCAATCCGCACTTCTTTCACTACCCCTGCTACCGGATCGAGGGCATCGACCGGATCCGACGCTTCGAGGGCACCGTCTCGCTAACGACGGACTGGCACGCGCGGCTGGCCGCCGCGGGCGCGGAGATCATGAACCGGGACGGCGAGGAGGAGAGCGGAGAAAAGGCGATGGCCTTTGTGTGGCTGAGCAAACCGCCGGCAATCGATGGCGATATCGGCGAATGGCAGTGGCTGATCCCGGAGACGGCGCAGATCGCGGAGGCCGAGGACCAGACGGGAGCCAGGTTGTGGGCCGGATACGACGTGGACACGCTGTACCTCGCCTGCGATGTAAACGATCCGACCCCGGCGGTGAACCGGGCCGAGGCGGCCGCCTTGTGGTCGGGCGATTGCCTGGAGGCCTATCTCTCCACAAAGCCGGAGCGATTCGACGCGCGGGGCGAGCTGAGGGCGGGCGACTACATCGTGCACATCGCCTGTACGGAGAGCACCGCGCTGCCGCGCATCGAAGTGTTCGACCGCAGTGCGGGACGCCAGTGGAATCCGAAAGGCGCAACGCTTGCGCTGGCCGCGCGTGAGGACCGGACCGGATACCGATTCGAGGCGGCGATTCCATGGGAGGCGATCGAGTCCGGCTGGCGGCCGGCTCCGGACGGGCGGGCATTGTGGGACTGGAGCATTGGTTACAGCGATCCGGCGGGGAGCACGGCGGCGTTCAAGGCGTTCTGGACACCGGAGACCGGCGGGGCAAACTGGCGGACGACGGCATCTTGGGATACGGCTATGTTTGAATCGTTCGACCGGGTCATCCGGCGCCAGGAAGGCAGGATCGCAGTGGATGGGAACGGCAGCGAATGGCCCGCGGCGGACCGACCGGCCATCGCGGTCGAGGAGATGGGCGATCGATACGTGGCCACATTCCAGTGGATGTATGACGAGGACCATCTCTACCTGCTCGCCGAAGTCCGGGATCCCGACCCGGGGCTCAGCGAGGCCGCCGCCGCGAACCTGATCTTCTCCGGCGACTCCATCACGGTGCACGCGGGTGCGCACGCGGAAACCCGGTCGTTTGTCATCATCGCTCACCGGGGCGGCAAGACCGCAGTCTACGATCCCAGCACCACCGCCCGGATCCCGGCGAGCAAGGCTGCGTTCAAGGCCGGGCCGGACAACCAGGGGTACACGCTCGAAGCGTCCATCCCCTGGACGGCGATTCCAGGCGTTGAAGCATCCTCCGGCGCACCGTTGCGGCTGCACTGGGCGATCGCCTGGAGCGATTCATTGGGCGGGGAGTCGGCGTTCGAGCGAACATGGGGCGCCGACGACGAGACACAGCGCTGCTTCCGACTCCAGTAAATGGGCAAGAGTGCGTGTTGCGGCGAGATTCAAATCCCAAGCCCCAAATCCCACGCCTCACGCACATGCTCAAGCATGAAGATATTGATGCGGCTTTTCACTGGCTGAAAAAGCAGTGCGCGTTGCGATCAGTGGCGATCCATGATTCAGGAGCGCCCTCCACTCCTGTGGTCAGAGCATGACGGGATGTTCTATGCTGCCTCCGAGGGCTGCCGTCAGGTTGACGTATGGGGATCTATCTATGCATGCCGTATCGGCACGCCATCGCCGTCGCAGCGTGAAGCCATTCTGGATTGCTTGTCAGCGAATCGGAGCAGGAGCGAGTACAGGGGACATCTGCTTGCTCGCCGAAGGCTGCAACGCAATGCTTCAGTGGCCCGGTCAACCGCGTCCGCTGGAAGCGTCTTGTTGTGCGCTCGTCTCATACATCACGGGTTGGAGGAAAAAGCGCAGCCACCTTCGGTAAATGGAAGTGTAGAACGAACGGACTCATCAAGCTCATCCTGCCAAGTAATGATGTCATTCCAATTGACCGGGGGGAGGGCAATTGTTGACCCATCCGTCCTTTTGGCCGGCCAATGCTGACGCAAGCGGAAGTCACTGGGTCGAGTGCCTGCATCGCAGGGGACTGACGGGTAGTAATTTGAAATGGGGAAGTGTCTCAGGCCGTACTTATATCCATTCTCCAGGTCCCTCTGCATATATGCATATGGCTGGCAGACCCAGCTCTCAAAGCCGACTGCCAGTCAATGGCTTCATGCGGATTTATCAAATTCTTTCCTCAACAGTGCGCACAACGTTGAGAGTGAGGATTTCCACGATGGCACAGCGATCATGGAATATCCTCCACTCTTGGGTTGGGCACTCCTGCATATCAATATCCCCAATGTAGATATCAGAAAATCGGTTCCCCTGGGTACTTCTGCTGGGACGTTTTCGGTTAAGGCCATACGTTGAAAGCACGCACTTTATCAAACTCCGGAGGGAGAAGATTCGTTTCCGGCCGGATCAAGCCAGCATCGAAAATCTGCTTATACTGTTCTTTAAGCTTGACCAGAATGGGCTCCACATTTGCCGGGTCGGAATGTTTTACTGAACCCGTATTCCGGTTCCCGTAAGCCACGTTTCTTTCATACACGTTCCCCTTACTGCCGTTGTCTGTGAACCCGGTCGACAGATTGTTGAACGAGACGTTGCAGCGCACTGT
>CAZTAB010000193.1:0-16042 GCA_964611475.1 uncultured Verrucomicrobiota bacterium
CTCCAGGACCCACCCCCCTCGTAGAGCCGACAAGCAGCATGATGTAAAAACGGATCCCACATGCCAACGGGAACCAAAGAACGAAACAGCAATCGATCATGAAAAGAATAACCGCTCCCTCCTTCGCCCTCACCGTCCTCCTTTCACTCCCCTGCCTTCCATTCGCCGCCAGCGCGTGGACCCTAACCAGCACGGACGCAACCTGGGAGGTCGACGAGCGCACAGGAGCGATTCACTCGGGCATCACGGCCGGGGGCGTCCAGGCCATTGGACGATGCCGCGACCTATACGAAGTCGTCTACACCAACCGCGTGGAAACAGCGAAGGAATCGGACGGCAGGGTTCTGTCCGCCGAGGTCGACGGTTTGCCCTTGAGGCTCACCATCGAATGCGAACTCCCGGGTCTCGGCCTGTCGGTCACCAAGCGGTACCGGATCGACGAGGAGACCGGCTGGATGATGAAGGAAACCCGCCTCGTTGGCCCGAGCCTCGAGAAGGCATTCACCCACCTGCTCAGCGACGTCCGGGTCCCGGCCGATGTCTGGAACAAGGGCTACCTTTACCATCCGATCTACAACGCCGGCGGCAACCCAATGATCCGCGGAGAGGAGGTGGTTGACGAACGCCATTTCACCACCGCCGAAGGAACCGGATTGATGACCCTCTCCCATCCCGGCCACAACGTGGCGATCGGGCATTTTCGGTACGCCTCACAGGGCGAAACCGTCTATTTCGACCATGTAATCGGGATACGGAATATCGGGATATTCCCACTTGGCGAGGTGGAACAACGCCAGGAGGCCACCGTGGCCCGGCCAGGCCAGTGGACCATGTCCGCAGGTTTTGGCGCGGTGGGAAACGGCGTCACCGAACCGGTCGCGGTGGAAATGGGGTATGCGCTGATCAAGGGGGACCTGTATGACTTTTCCCTCGCCTACAAGAGCCTGCCGGAGATCAGGGAAATAACGGATACCGATACTCTTCGGGCGCCGTCATGGGCACGCGACCAGTTAATCGACGTATTTACCGACTACCAGGTCGACAACAAGGTCTCGGGCGCTGCATTCGGCCGGCTTTTTGAGCGCATGTGGTTCGGCGTGGTGACCATGGTGGTTTTCGGCTATTACGAATGCACCTACTCGTATCCGGGAGATGATGAGCAGTGGGAAAAACAGCTCTCCACGGTTCCCGCAGAGCAGAGCATGCTCGATCACCTCAAGCGCCGCGGCGTCGACCCTTCCGACTTCATTGTCCGGTCCAATGCGAATGAATTCGTCATGCGGAATACCTGGAGGCCCTCGACCCAGCGTGCGGCCATTCGGGAGATCATGGAAGCCTCGGGAAACGCGGAGCGATTGAAGCCGGCAATCTACTCCCACATGGGAACCATGGGCCTCGATCGCGAAACCCCGCTCGTGAAGGAGCACCCGGAGTTGCTCATCAGGCGGGCAAACGGCGAACCCTACCGCCATGCCACCGACTACAACCTGGTGCGGGAGCGACCGGTGGGCGTACTCCTGCAGGGGGGCAGCCCGATCATGCAGGACTGGTGGGTTCGCACCCTGGAGCGGCAGTTCTCGTTCTTCAAGCCCGACATCTCCTACTTTGACGTATTGTTCAGGTCCTCCGTCATGGTCGACTGGAAGAATCACGTCGCGACCCAGGGTCACGAACTCTACCCCATGTACCGGAGGTTCCTCGAGACGGCACATGACAATGACGCCGCGCTATTCACCAACTATGCCATGCCCATATTCAGCGACATGTCCTACTCCGAGGACGCAGCCTATACCAACTACCGCGGGAACTGGCGCAGCTACGCCGCGCGCATGGCGGGGCAGCAGGCCCTGAACCGGCCGGGGCGACCGTTGATCGTGATCAACACACCCGGGTCATTGCCCTTGCCTTTTCCTCCTGAGACCATGCAGGACGACTCCATCGTCTTCGTGTTGCACTCGCCGTTCATCAACAACGCGCGCATGAGCCTGCACCCGGCCTCCATGAACGACCCGGAGGCCCAGGTCCGGTTCATCAACCGGGCCATGCCCTGGTACCAGGCCTACTACGAACTGCGAAACCGGGCCTATTCAAACCCCCACATCCGCCCCCGGTGGTGGGCGCACGAGACCGATCTCGAGGCACACGGCTACAAGCTCGACAAGCAGTCCGGGATTGCATCGTTCCTGAACCACCGGAAGCAGTCGCTGGAGCAACCGGTCACCTTCGAGACAGCCCCGCTGGGCTTGCGCGTGGGCAAGCCCGCATGGGTTTGGCGCCTGCAGTTGCCTCATCCGCGCGAGGCGCCGGACGAGGTTCCGCCAATCACCGCGCCGATTCCCAGGCTGGCGAAACAAACACTGGTCTCCTTTCATGAGGAGCTGCCCGGGTCCCTCTCGTACAAGGAAGCATGGCCGGCGGACACGCCGGTGCACCTTCTGGTCACCCACTCACCCGGGCTGATTCGCAATATCGGGGGGAAGACAACGCAATTTTTCCTTCCCAAGGCCTACCGGGCCGAGGTCGGAGGGCACATCGACGTGGGGTCCGGCCGTATCGACCTCCTCGCCACAAACCACCATGACGACATCGAGATCCTTGTGCCTGTCCCCCCCGGGAAAACATTTTCTGCCGGACAGATGCTGCAGGTTGGAACCATGCACGCGGCGGGCGTCCTGCCCGCCCGCGAAGCGCTCGGGATCCAAACCACCGGAGTCGACGGAACAACCTTCGTGACGCTGAGGTCACCGAGGGGAGCGACGGAATTCGTGCTGCAGTAGGCCCCCGCCTCTTCGATCCAGCAGAGGGCCAATCCTCCCGCTCTCCTTGACGGCGGTCAAGGCCGGCACCGAGGCGATCTGTCCGTGCCCACATGCGGTGCCCGTACCGCACCACCTTGCAGTATGCGCCGGATTTCAGCATACTCCACGACATGGATACCACAAAAGCGACAGACCAAGGCACTCGTCGTCGCGATCGGAAGCTGTTTCTGGACGACACCCACATCTTTTCGATGGAGGGTCTTCACCGAGTGGCCCACCCGGCCGAAGATCACCCGGGCAACCCGCTCATGGTGGCTGAACATCCATGGGAGGGGCACTCCATACAGTTATACGGGAATTCGGTCTTCCACGATCCTGATGCCGACAAGTTCCGGATGTATTACCTCGCGCATTGCGAGGCCAAGTTCCAGATGCAGCAACGCAAGACCGGCGACCCCATGCCGAGGATCAACTTTGCCGGCCAGGAGAAGCCGGCCGTCACCACCCTGCCCGCATACGCGGAGAGCGAAGACGGCCTGCACTGGCGGCGAGTGATGATGGAGCAGGCCAACTACAACGAGCACAAGACAACCAACCTCCTGGACGGCATTGTGTGGGGGCAATCCTTCGAGCCGGGAATGCTCCACGACCCCGTCGATCCCGACCCGGCGCGCCGATACAAGTGCATCAGCTGGGACCAGAGGGCCGCCTACCCTCCCGCGGGCGCGTTGCGGATGCGCCCCGCGGCGATGACGCCACCGCCGGAGGGATTCAACCCCGACTCTCCCTTCGGCACGTTCCTGGGCCGGAGCTGGGAGCACGCACGCCACGGTGTGTTGGAGTTCCTCGACGAGGAAGGCAAGGTGCTTCACCAGGACGTCCACACTCTACATGAATCCGGATTTGGCCTGTACGCATCGGTCAGCCCCGATGGCATCCACTGGCAACGGCTGTCCGACAAACCGGTCTTCTACTGCTACAGCGACACCGGGCACTCCATCCTCCGCGACCCGCGCAGCGGCCGGTTCGTCTGCTATGGCCGGCTGCGTTTCGCCGATGCCTTCCCCCAGTTCGAAATCGGCCGGGCGGTGGCGCGCATCGAGAGCGACAACCTCGTGGACTGGAGCGTTCCCGAGATGGTGCTCATTGGTGATGCCGGCGACCCGGTGCCATTCCACATCAACGAGATGCCGGTGGGAATCTACGAGGGGATGTACATCGGGGTCCTGGAAGTCGGCGACGGCGCCAAGCCCCCTGAACGACCCGATGGACCGATGCAACTGGCCTGCAGCCAGGACGGCATCCGCTGGCATCGCGTGGGCGATCGCGCCGACTTTCTCGGTGCACCGGATGATCCCGGGGGCTGGAACCATCGGTCCCACCTGAAACCGGGCAGCGCCCTGATTCCGCACGGAGACAAGGTCTTTTTATACTACAGCATTCGCGAGTTTCCATTTAGCCTGGATCCATTGCAAAACGGGTTTGGGGTCGCGACCTGGCGGCGCGACGGCTTCGTCTCCCTCTACAGCGGCGAAAATGGCGGCGAACTCCTGACTCAACCCTTCACTTTCGACGGAACCGAATTGCACATCAACCTGGAGGTTGCCGACGGCGGCGAAGCGGAAGTGGTCGTCTGCGATCAGCACGGTCAGGCCCAGGGTCAATGGACAAACCTCACCGGGGATGTCGTCCGTTCCCAGACCCTGACAGGTGATCACCTTGACCTGACGGTGCCCTGGCGAAGCGGCAACGTGGCGGAGCTTCTTGGCCTGCCCTGCACGCTCAGGGTCCGCCTGCGCAAAGCGCACCTCTACTCCTTCTGGACCGCCCCATCAAGCTAGCCGCACATGCCGGGAGACCCGACAGCCTGCAGCCGGGAGTGTGTCCAGGCGTGAGGCCTCCCGAGGCGGCTTCGCTCGGGGGGCAAGGCGCTTCCCGGGCCCGTGTTATTCTCCCCGAATCACAATATTTTTCATAACCACTCGCGACAGCTCCGCTCCTGCAAAACCCGACCCGATGAAAAGCACCCCCTGGAAGGGTTCCTCCTCCAACTCCATTTCCGGGGCAAAATCGACTACCGACATCTTCTCGCCGTTTTCATACATCGCCATCTGCGAAGGGGACCATTTGATCTCAATATTGTACTCCTGTCCCTTTTGCCAGATTGACTTTTTGATCAAACGAAGGCCGCCGTGCGTGATGTTGTAGACCCCGTATCTCGCAAAGTGGGCCTTTCTCTCGCTGCCGCCCCTGTCTTTGGCGTGAATGTAGAAGGTCATCGCCATCGACTCTCCTCCCAATTCACGCACATGGAGATTGATGTCGAACCCGGTATTCCCGCCTTCCTGAAACCGGGTCGTAAAAAGAGGCATGTTGTACGACGGCCTCATTTTTCCCCGGAACTGCGACGTCTTCATTTCAAACCCGGGGCTGATCGTAAAAGAGATCGAGCCTCTCCTGCGAATCAGATGCGCCGGGTAGGCCAACGCCCCCTTCTTCTCCATAAAGGGTTTATTCGCCGCAAAGGAGATGCCCCTCTTCGTTGCCTCGACGCCTTCACAGATCACCGGCTCGATGACATTGCCGCCGGCATCGACCATTTTAATTTCATCCATTCCGGGCAGCGTCGCCACGATCGGGAGCTTCAGCCCGCCGACCTCCTTCAGAGAAGGGGCGCCGGGGGGACTGGCGTGGTCGAGCACCCGCAACATCACATCCTTCCAGGATTTACTCTTCCACCATGGGGTCCCCTCGTCGATAATGCCCATCGGGGTCCCGGTCATCGCGAAGACGGTTCCTTTCCCGACCTTCCGTGCCGAAAGAATCGGCACCCCGCCCGCTTCCAGGATCACCTCGGCACCGGATTTGATCCTTACGTCGTGATAGAAATTGACGCGCGGCTGGTCCTCCATAGGCAGGTTTCCGAGAAAGGAGTTTTTCCGCGGCGTGATGATCTGTTTGTCTCCGTCGGCGCGAGTCAGGTCAAATCGGTGAACATCCACCGGAAGAATCTCCGCAAGAAACGTGCTGTCGTATCCTCCGTGCCCGTATGCCCGGGCCCCGCCCCCGACAAACAGAGTTCCGCCGCGCAGGACGTACTCCCGCAGGTCCTTGCGACGTTTGGCCTGGAGAGAATCCGCCCCGGCATTCAGCAGGCCGATCATGTCGTACTTCCACAATTCCTCGATACTGGTTGCGTAGTCGGGCGGGATCTTCGCGTGGTCCGTGGTCAGGGATTCCCACGAACGGGCAGCCACCATGCCCTTTTCCGCAAGGGGGCCGTCCAGGCCGAAGAAATCATGCCACAACCCGCACAGCAGGTGAACCTTCCCGGACACCCCTTCCCGGGCAGGCCTCCCGGAAACATCCAGCGACGCGGGAGAGAACAAACCCCGGTCATCCTGCCTTTCTATTTCCTGCATGGTGATGCCGTCCACGACCAGGTCCGGTCCCCCGCCGTGGAAGTGCAGGGCGAAGTAATTCTGATCACCCTCCTGGAGTATGTAATCGTACTCGAACGTCTGATACACGTTGGCCAACTCGAAATCGCCGGCCTGGATCGCCTTGCTCCCGAACCGCCCCTCGACCTCGCAGACCCTTCCGTCACCGGTGTTGTCGTTCACCTTCATCCTCCAGGTTACGCGAACTTTTCCTGGAGCCATGGTCGGCATGGAGTGGTTCGGCCCGAAGATTACCCGGGTCGGTTTGGCCGCCTGGCCAGAAAAACACCTGAAGGCATATCCGAAGATCGCGTCGGGGTCGTCGATCAGCTGGCCCGTCGATTTCCCCTTGGAATAGAATCCCCCGCCCTCCACACCGGTCAGGAAGAGCGTAATGGGGAGGACAACTTTCCCGTCATCCGGGTCTGGAATCACGTCCTTACCCTTGAAGTCAGGCTCCCAGATTTTCTCGGCAACGATGTCGTCGCAGGTTCCGGGATACTCCAGGACGAGAATTTTCCATGCGTCCAGCTGCGGGATTGTGATCAAATCGGCTGCGGGAACCTCCATCCGCTGGCTCTTCGCTTCCGGATCCAGAAGAAAAATGCGCGAGGGCGTTTTTGAAAACTCGACCTGTACGTCCTTCATCGGGGCGGGCTGCTTGTCCGGCGTTGACTGTTCCTTGGTGATCCCGGGGGCAGGCATGTTCACAAGATGCGTGATGACCTGGTACTTCCCCTCAAGCGGCCTCTTGTACGTGTACAACTTCCACCAGAGGTCGTCGCTCTCTTTTCCCCCGACGGTCACGGTGAGCTGCTTTTCGGGTTCTTGAATCGGCTGGAGTTTTTCGTCGTAGAGCAGGCCCGCGTACCGCAATGCGAAGCGGCAATACAGGTTCTGGATCGGCCGGTAAAACTCGTGGCCCGTGTGGAGCCCGGCGTAGATGTGGCTGGTGGCGGCGAAGTTCGTGATGTAGTAATACCGCACGGAAAAGTCGTTAGCGGGGTACTTCTCGGCGTAGAGCAGGTAAATCTGGCCGTAGAAACACCCTCCGTTCTGGTGGACGCGCAATGCACACTCGCGCAGTTTTGCCGCCCCGATCCGCCAGTCGGAAAACGCGTCTCCGTGCATGGCCCCTTCCCAGAGGATCATTCCCCCGTTCGAGCAGGCCTCCTTGTAGGCCTGCGGACTGCGCTGCCCGCCGTTTTCGTAGTTGCTCCCGTAGTTGAATCCGACGTGGAAGTCCTCCTTTTTACTCCAGAGATACTTCTTCATTTCGGCCAGGATCCGTGCGTTCGTCTGGTCGAGCGGGTTCCCCCGGTTGGGGCGGCGTCCCCACATGTCGTATCCAATCCCTCCCCACACGTCGCCGATAATCCAGTGTCCGTCGAACCGGACCCCGTCGTATCCCAGTTCCCTGCAGGCGCCGAGCATCTGGTCGCAACCGAACTTGATCGTCTCCATGTCGAAGCAGTTGACGTACAGGGGCATGAAGGGCGGCACCCCGTCATTTCGAGCAATTGCCCGCGGTTCGGACGGCGCCCCTGCATATTCCATCCTCTTGCGCCAGCCCTTCATTTTCTCGGTGTCCTTGACGCCGAGGTCGGCCCGCATGTTGCCCATGTAGGTATAGCTGAGCCACTCCGGTCGGGTCCGCGCCCATCGCGCCCCCAGCCACCCGGAGGGAGCCGCATTATTGTAGATCATCACCTTCATGCCCAGTTTGTGGGCGGTGTCGGTATAGGCCCTCAGCGTTACCTTGCTGGACCGATACCCGGACTGCATCGTTATCCACTGATCCCATTCGGGAACAAGCCCGGAAAACTCACTTGGAAGGGCGCAGAAGGTCTCGAGCCACGTCCCCTTCGTCGCCTTCCATTGTTTGTACCAATAAGAATCTTGCCCCTGGAATTCTTTGACCCGCTCGGGACCGTAGGTGCCTCCGTGCGCGCTCTGCTGTCCAAGGCGGAAATGGTTCGTGACAACGACAAACTCGTCTTTAGCGGTCGCGACGACCTTGCCCTCCTCGTCCGTCACCTCGGCTCGTATCACCCCCCCCCTTCGCTCGAACCGCGGCGTATTCGGGATCACCAGTTTTGTCTTCCCGGGAATGGATGTGCTCTTGAGTTCGTCCCGCCGATCCATTCCATACTCCAGATACACGTTGAGGGTTCCCGGGCGACCTGTCGCGTCGATCGCCACCGTCGCCTTGCCCGACTCGCCCGGGGCGTAGACGATCTTGTCCACCGATACAGAGACACCCGGAGCGGCCAGCGTATTTCCCGCAGAAAAAAGAATCACAACAGCAAAAAATAGATGCTCGCTTCTCGTCAACCTGTTCCCTTTCATTCTTTCATCTGTCTGAAGCGTCACTCACGCCCCGCCCCCTTGCTGCCGGCTCACAGGCATTCAACTCGCAAGGTGCGCCTCGGGGACCTCAGGAGTCCAGCCCCGCGGCGGGGGAACGTCCTGCACGCCGCCGAGACGAATGGAGTCCGTGGCGGCACATCCCGCGGCCACGCTCATGCGGCCGTCGAGCATGGTGGCCCGGGGCGGAATGTCGCGTAGCAAATAGTCGAGAAATCCCCGCGCGATTTTCGGGTCGGCGCCTCCGTGATCCCCCTTCAGGCTCTCGGGATCAATCTCGACGACCGACGAATGGCGATCGATTTCTTCGAACGCCTGGTTGTGGGGACGCCGCAGGAGCCGGATCGAGTTCTGGTGAAGATTGATTTCGAGCCGGCCCTCCGTCCCGATCACCGCGTAATTCCGCTCGGAGTCGGGGGAGAAGTTGCACTGCAGATATGCGCCCTTGACCCCATTGGCTAGCTTCAATGACACGACCAGGTTGTCCTCTATGTCGACCTCCTTTCGGAAGGCACATTGGCGGCGGGGGTACGGCAGCCCGAACCGGTCGGCCAGCGGCTGCGCCTCCGCGCAGTGCTCCCGCTCCTCACAGGTTGCATTGCAGTCCCGGTCATCGGGCCGGTCACCGCCGAACAAGTCCAGGCCCCCGAATCCTGCCGCGGCCTCCGTGTAGCTGTCGGCAAGCCAGTGCATCACGTCCAGGTCGTGGGATGCCTTTTGCAGGAGCAGGCTGTTGGTATTCTCCCGGAGGGAATGCCAGTCGTGGAAATAAAAATCACTGCCATAGCCGACGAAGTGCCTCATCCAGATGGCCTTCACGTCGCCCAGGACCCCCTCGTCGATCAACTCCTTCGCGCGCTTCACGATCGGGCTGTACCGGAGAGGAAACCCCATCATCAATTTGCGGCCGTTTCGCTCTGCGGCAGCGCAGATCTTGTCACTGCCCCCGGTCGTGATGGCCATGGGTTTTTCCAGGTAAATATGGTGCCCCGCCTCGAGGGCGGCCACCGCGTGCTCCTCGTGGAACTTGTCGGGAGTACAGATGATCACGCCGTCGAGATCCCCGCGCGCAAGAAGTTCTCGGTAGTCCCGGGTCGCGAATGCCGCCGGCCCTGCGTATTCCGTGAACTTTTCCAACGCGAAACCGGACGAATCGGCGCCGGCCACGATGACCGACTCCCCATCGGGCCGGTGCAAGTGGTCCTTCAGATAATAGGCCCGGCCCCACACGCCGATCATTCCCAACTTCAGCTGCATAACAGTCACCTCCTCAACAGGGCTATGCCCGGGTGAACAATGAACCCTTTTCTGGTAGCAAAAATCCAGCGCATGCACCAGTGCGGGGTCATGCGTGACCTTTCCGGGTGCGCCAGATGATTTTTCCACGCAGGCAAAACCGGAGCAGGAGCGGGGATGAAAAGACAGAACTCTTGACGGGAACGGCCTGCAATGGATGATGGCAGCCCAGTGAATCGGGCTGGACTTGCAGATCGTTGGGGAAAGGACATCGAATGAACGTACTGTTGATTCTTGCGGACGCCCTGCGGCGCGACCACATGGGGTG
This sequence comes from uncultured Verrucomicrobiota bacterium, assembly GCA_964611475.1. GTDB lineage: Bacteria > Verrucomicrobiota > Kiritimatiellia > SLOV01 > SLOV01 > CAUZEO01. The sequence continues at coordinate 10,131 of CAZTAB010000193.1, forward strand.
TTATGGATACTCCAGGAACACCACGCCGACCATAGACCGCCTGGCACGGGAGGGGGTGCTGTTCCGGAATTACGCCTCGAACTCCTCGCATACTGTTCCGCCAACCCTGTCCCTGTTGACCGGGCTTCATTCCACCAACCATGGCATCATGACGGCCCAGGATTACGCGCCCTGGATCCGGGATGACCCGTGGAGGGACCGGGCCATCCCCCCCCGGGTGCTGGCGCAAAAGGGCTATTGCGTGGACGGAGACCTGGTCAAGCGATTCTCGACGGCCGGTTTTTCGCGGGACTACCTCGACCTGCCGGCCTACCTGGACGAGCACCGCGACCGGCGCTGGTTTTACTTTGCCCAGCCCTATCCAACCCACCTGCCATACAATCCACCCGCGGAATACTACGAGGAGTTCATCGAGCCAGGATATGATCCCGGGCCCGCGTCCCGGGCCCGGTTGGAGATCGTCAAAAACGCGATGATCTGCCACCCGTCGAACACCACCGCAGCCCTGGAGACGGACCAGGAGGAGGCCATCCCCGACGAGGACATGGATGAGGACCATGCCCGCTCATCCGCCATTGTCGACCTGGAACAGGAAGATGCGGCGGGAATTCGCGCGCTTTATGATGGCGAGATGCGCGTCCTTGACGACTGGGTCGCCATGCATCTGCAGAAGCTTGAATCTCTCGGCCTGCTGGAGGATACGCTGGTCGTGTTGATGTCAGACCATGGCGAGGAGCTGATGGAGCGCGGGTACGTGGGGCACAGCTCGACCAGTCTCAATGGGAATCTCTATGACGAGAGCATGATGGTTCCACTGATCCTGTGGCACGCGTCCGGCCTGCCCCGGGGTCGTGTCATCGAGCCGCTGGTTTCGGTCGTGGACATAATGCCCACGATTTTCGACCTGCTGGAAATCGAGCCCGGGGAGCCCGTCGACGGTCGATCGCTGGCGTCCCTGATCCACGGCGGGGACGACACGCCCCCCCAGACGGTGTTCGCCGAGGTGCCGCCCGCGGGCTGGCAGCGGCTGGTCGGTGACGAGCGACGCATCCGTGCCGCGCGCACGATGGAATGGAAGCTGATCTGCAACATGGACCTGACCCACCCAGGGAAACGATACGAGCTCTATCACCTGGCATCGGACCCGGGGGAGCAGGACAACATCTACGCCCCCGGCCACGAGCAGGCCATTTCACTCACCGCGGCACTCGAAGCGCATTTCGGCGGTTGAACCACCCGCGCCGCCAGGCTTCCGGCCGGGCGCTACGCCTGGCGATTCGACCACTCGATCGTTTTACGCAGTCCCTCTTCCAGCGAGGTCGCCGCCTCGAAGCCCAGGCCGGATTTCGCGGGGCCCGGGTCGCCCGCCGAATCGATGATGTTCCCTTTGGGCATCGGGATCCCCTCAATCCGGGCCGGGAGATCCATGAGCTCGGCGATCTTCCGGTGCATGTCGGCGACAAGAATCGAGGTGCCGGTGCAGATGTTAAAGGCCCTTCCGTTCAGGGTGCCGGGCATCTCCATGGCGCAGACATTGGCCTGAACAATGTCACCCACGAAGATCATGTCCCGGGTCTGTTTTCCGTCGCCAAGGACCTCCGATCGCCCCTCGTCGCGAAGCTGGTTGATCACAATCGTCACGCCGCCCGGGTGGACACCAACCGGGTTTTGGCGCGGGCCGTAGACGTTGAAATACCGAAGAGCCACCGTGTCCAGCCCATGGAGTTCCGACCAAAGGCGGCAGTACTGCTCGCAGCAGACCTTGTCGAGCGCATACGGCGAAGCGGGTTGCAGCGGGTGGGCATCCGTCACCGGGAGGTTCGTGGCGTATCCGTAGACGGACGTGCTGGATGAAAAGACCAGGCGCCGAACGCCCGCGTCCGACGACGCCTTCAACAACCCGACCGTCGCAACCACGTTCTGATTGCAGCTCATCACGGGGTCTTCGATGCTGAGGTTCACCGAGGCGTTCGCCGCAGTGTGAAAAACCGTGTCTTTGCCGGCAACCGCCTCGTTCACGGCGTCCGGATCCCGAAGGTCTCCCCGGATCAGCGTTATCTCCGACTGAAAGGGCTCCAGGTTTCCCATGTCGCCCGTCGAGAGATTGTCCAGGACCGTTACATCGTGCCCGAGGCCGACAAGTCTCTCGACCAGATGCGAGCCGATGAAGCCCGCTCCGCCCGTTACTAGTACCTTGCTCATGATCGCTCCTTTATCGATGGCATCCCCTTCAAGCCTCTTGCGACCGGGGCCACAGTCTTTACTCTTCCCCGGCTGCCCGGTCCCGAAACATTCGAACCCGCCAACCCGGGGCCAAGGATGCAGAGGGTGAGCTAACCAGAAATGACACCGTCTGGCGAACGTAAAGAAGCCCGACACCGTCGGTTTCGCCCACGACACCAGCGCACCATGATGGCGCAGCTTGATCCACGCCCCATGATGCCACAAACTGCCAGCCATGGAATTCAGGCTCATCATTGTTGGTTTGGTACTCCTTGTCTTTGTCCTGATTCCCATTGTCGACGTGAAATGCATTCTCTGGCTCGTTGGCCTTCGCAAGAGGGCCAAGGCGGAGGGAAAGACGGGACTTGTCGTCGTCGCGTCCTTTGGAATCCTCGTTCTCGCCACGTTGCTCGGGTCATGGGCCATCGAATGTTTCCGAATGGTGTGGCCGTTTTCTAGCGAAGGCAGGAATTTCACGGGCAGACAGCCATGTGGACGCATTAGATTTCCCGGTTCCGCTACGTGGATGTCGCAGTGGTCGCGGCCCAGGCCCTTTTTTGCTTTTTCTTGAAAAGCCCGGCTCCATTCATTAAGGGATATTGTGCCGGGAGCAAGTCGCGGCCCAAGGGAAGGGGGGGGCGATTCGCCCAAAGACCTGGGGCAAGCAGCGGATTTGTGTCCGGGTGACTGATGGCGGAGTAACACTGACAAGGTGGTGGCAGGCTGCTCGACCACTCGATGGGTCCCAGAAGCACACTGCTTTTCTATCACCATGAAAGGGCTGGTGCAGAAGCTTTATTCTTTAATTCTTGTTTCCACGCTGGCCCAAGGGCCGGTCGCGCTGGCTTCCAGCTATCAGAAAACCGACGGGACCATCATCGATCCAATTTTGGATGCCTCGTTCTCTACCCATCCCTACAACGGGCCGAACCTGGAGCCCGAGCTGTGGCTCGACTGCTGCATGGACCTGAGTGGTGCGAACCTGGCCGACGCCGACCTCACGGGCGCCGACATAGAAAGCTCCGACTTGACCGGCGCCAACCTCCGCGGCGCCGACCTGATGTTCGCATCTCTTGCCGAGAGCAACCTCAGCGGCGCCGACCTCCGCGACGCCGACCTGACCGACGGGTTCCTGTGGAGCACGAACCTGGAGAGTTCCGACCTGACCGGGGCCAACCTGAGCAGTGCGTTTTTGGGCTATGCGAACCTGACCGGAGCCCGCTTGAGATACACGAACCTGGACGGCGCAGACCTGGGGAAGGGCGAAGATCTTACCTGCGAAACCTGCCCCAGCGCAGACCTGACCGGTGCAAACCTGTCCGGCGCGAACCTGACCGGCGTGAACCTGACCGAGTCGCTGCTCGACAACGCCACCTTCAGTCACGACACCGTGCTCCATGATGGCCAAACCGTCTCGCAGTGGGGCTTAGACGAATCCGGGCTGCAGGCCTACCTGGAAGGGACCCGCAAGGCCTATGCCGCCAACAACCTGATCATCATTCCCGAGCCATCGACCCTGTCGTTGCTGGCCATCGGCGGGCTGACGGTCTTCCGCAGGCGGCGGTCCGGCTTCCCGCGTCACTACCGGCGCAGACCAGGAAAATGACGCCACCCGGCAATCAAAAAACAGGATGCAAGCTGTCGTGTCCGCAGACCTCGCCTTTCATTTTCCAAGGGCCAAACTTTGCGCGACATCCATGCAGCGATTGACGTCCTCCGCGGGATGGGTCGCTGCAGCCATTTTCCTCTGCCTCACCCTCCCCTCATCGGCCAGGAGCGTCCGCGTAGCCTCCTTTAACGCCCTGCATGGCGTGGGCTCCGTCAACGGAGCAGAATACAATGCGGTGGCCAACATCCTGACCCGGATCGATGCGGACGTGGTGGGGTTCCAGGAACTCACCCGCGGGGACCAGGAGAATTGGGAGGCCCTTGCGAGTGATCTCGGCTACGCCCACACTTCCTTTGGCGGGAGCGGTCCATTCTCCGGGGGTCTGAGGATGGGCTACTACAGCCGGTTCCCGATTGTGAGCTCCACCCCCATCACCTCCCCGCAGAATTGCGCCACCGTGGCGGTCAAGGAGCTGACACGCCGGCCGCTCAGAATCGTCGTGGACGTGCCCGGGGCCAGGAACCCCCTTGTGCTGTGGTCCATGCATCACAAGGCCTCCAGCGGCAACGACGACCGCTTCAGGAGGGCCATCGAGGCAAGGCGAATTACCGACGACATCGCCAGTTACCTGAAGGCCAACCCGACCCACCCGGAGTTCGTCGTGCTGGGGGACATGAATGATGATGTCGGCGATTTCCAGGCCGCGCAGTACAACAGCCCGCCCTCTGGGCTTCCCGGGTCCTACCAGCTCGGATGCGACATCAGCTTCCCCGTACCCTATGCGGTGTTCCCCGAGGATCCATACGAGGCGGCAGGGCAGGGAATGGAAATGCTTGCCGCATTCCACGAGGATACCACGATCGAGGGAACCTACATATCCAACGGGCGGCGATTGGACTACATCTTCGTCAGCAAGGAGATCTGGACCAGTCCCCTGGGGCTCCCTGCCGCCGAGGTATACAACTCCGAGCAGGATGACGGTGTCGGCGGACTGGTGAAGGCGGGTCCTCCCCTGCCGGAGTCCACCAGCTCCAGCGCATCTGACCACTACGCCCTCTTTGCCGACTTCCACATGGTTGATGCGGTTCCGGTCTCCACGGCAATGACCCTCGTGTCGGTAGACTCGCGGGGCGCCTTGCTCTCATTCTACTCCACCCTGAACCAGGTCTACACGGTTCAGTACACCGACAACATCAACCAGCCAGGGGCGTGGAGCAATGTGATCGACTTTCTTGATGTTCCAGGAACCGGGTCCGAGGTGACCTACATTGATGCGGGGGCAGGAACCGGCAGCTCACTGGGCCGGGCCTACCGGCTATTGGTCGGCCTCGACTAAGCTGTTCCCAAGTCAAAATCAAAGCAATTCTTCGATTCCGATCCGTCCATTCAACCCAACAACCACAAGGCCCGCTTGTGGTCCACTTCAAGCTTATCCCTGCTCCCGTAGGGGACACAACGATTCTTATCCCCTGCTAATACGCATTTGCGCTTGTTCCCCATTGTTCAGCACAACCTGGGCGACAGAGAAGGAAAGAAGGTTATGCCCCTGCCGCACGGCAAATCCTAGTGGCACAAAAGGTTCTGGCAAGAGGTTCCTGTTTCTCCCCCTCAGAGAGGACAAGCACTTCCTCCCCTGTCTCGGTCAGCGGGCGAACCGGTAGAATCGCTTGCCCTCGGGCAGCGTGAGGGTCTGGCTCACTCCGGCGCCCTCGACCGGGGTCCAGGTGGGCAGGTCTTCACTCTCCTCGACAGTGAAGTTCAAGACCACCGAGCCCGCTTCCGAGTCACCGCTCAGGAGAACCGAACCCGGACGTCCATCACGAACCTGCTCCAAGGTCGGGCGGGCGTTCCGTTCGGCCACTACTGCGTCGTAGCTCGCCTGTGTCGGGCGCTGGGAAAGCTCAGCAATCTCAGTCGCGTTGCTCGAGACGGTGCTCTCCAGCGAGGCAATCTCGGTCGCGTTGCTCGAGACGGTACCCTCCAGCGAGGCAATCTCGGTCGCGTTGCTCACGGCAGTTGCTTCCAGGGTGTCACGCTCGACCACCACCGCATCGTATGCAGCCTGCGTCACGAGATTGTA
>CAZTAB010000194.1:0-2819 GCA_964611475.1 uncultured Verrucomicrobiota bacterium
AATCGACAGAGAAACACAATACCCCATGTTTTATTGGAGTTTTGTGTATTTTTTTTGGGGGGGGGGATTTAATGGTCGGGGCGACTGGATTCGAACCAGCGACCTTCTGAACCCCATTCAGACGCTCTACCAGGCTGAGCCACGCCCCGAACCACGACTCCCAACCTACCAAAGCCCCCGGAAGTTCGCAACCCCCACGGATTCAAGGTGCGCGGCAACGGAATCCCGGCGGGTAAAATCCTTCGACCGCAAAACCCCGCGCGTGGGGTTTTTGCCCGGCTACAGGGGAATGTCCGACTGCCGGTTCGTGCGCGGTTCAACTCCTGGCCTCCCCGCTCATTCCAACTCCAAACCCGGAGTTTTCGAAAAGCGGAATCCCTCACCGGGCAAAACGGGAAAACCAAACCGAAAACTTGGAGGCCAGGAATAGAAAAGCCAAGCGACAGATCACAATGTCATCGGGGGGATAGTTTAAAACACTTGGACCAGCACGAATTCAACGGGCCGGGAGATCGCGAAGGTGTGACATGAAGGGTGCGCTATTGCATCGAGCCCGGATTGGTGGATATTAGTGCTTTACCAGCTTTCCGTCCCATACCCGGAGATCGGGGAAAGGACGGACGCAGCGCGGCCCGAAAGACGAGGAGACGATGACAGAGAAGCTCTCACAGACCATTCACGAATTTATCCTGAAGAAGTTCGCAGGGAACACGGATCCCGTGGCCGCGGAGCCCGAACCGGATCCGGTTTGGCAGGCGGTCCGGGAGGCGGGATCCCGCCTGTGGCTGGATACCGGCGACATCGACGTGGCGAGCTCGCTCTGGGCCCGCGAATTCACCGCCTTGACCACTAACAACTCGCTGCTCAACAAGGAGATCCAGAAAGGAATCTATGACCAGCTTATCGAGGAGACCGTGGCGCATATCCGCGGCGCCACCCCCGACATTGACGACGGAAACCTTGTTCTTGAAATCGCATTTATCCTGAATGCATTCCACGGGCTACGCCTGGTGAAGCGATTCGACGCATTCGTCAGCGTGGAACTCCACACAAACCTGGCTCACGATGTTGAACGCTCGGTGGCCTACGGCCGGCGTTTCTTCAGGCTCTGCCCAGAGAAATTTGTCGTCAAGGTTCCGCTTACGCCGGCCGGGTACCTCGCCGCCCGCAGGCTCCGTGCGGAGGGCATTCCGCTGAATTTCACGCTGGGTTTTTCGGCGCGGCAAAATTACGTTGCAGCCCGGTTCACGCAGCCGACGTACGTGAACGTGTTCATGGGCCGCCTCAATTCCTTTGTCTTGGGCCATGAACTGGGTGACGGGCTGAACGTGGGCGAAAAGGCGACGCTTGCCACGCAGCGGGAATTGCTCGCCCTGCGAGCTGAGGGGGAGAGCAACACCCTGCTCATCGGCGCCAGCATCCGCAACGGGGAACAGATCGGGGATCTCGCCGGCGTGGACGTCTTTACCATGCCCCCACAGGCCGCATCGCAATACCGCGACAACCCGCTGCCCTGCCCTGTCTCCCACGTCTCCGACGACCCGGCAATCAATCTTGCCGAGGGAATTTCAGTCGACGATTTCTATGGAACCTGCCTGTGGGATGTTCCGGACGACTTCAAGACCTCGGTCGACTCACTACTCGAGAAAGATGCGGATCGGATGAGCGCCGACGAACTGCAACAACATTTTCATCAGGCGGGCCACGGCGATTTTCTGCCCGCCTGGACCAGGGAGGATCACCTTGCCGCCGCGGCGGAAGGCAAAATCCCTGTGCTCGCAACGTGGAAGTCACGCCTCCAGTCCAAGGCGGCCGGATTGGACGCCGCCATGAACCTCTCCGCTTTTCAAGCTTTTGAATCCGACCAGGCCTCACTCGACAATCGAATCCGGACCTTTATGCCCGCCGACGGACCGTAAGGGCCCCGCCCGGCGTCCTGCCACGACGAAAAAGGGAAAGTGCAACGCCGATGATCCAAGTGCCCGAAAAGCGGGCGGCCAGGGGGGCCGTGCTATCCGACCTGCACCTGTTTACCGACCGAAGCACGGCCCACCAGCATCTGGAAGAAATTCACGAGACCGCCGCAGCCTCGGATTTGTTCATTTTCAACGGGGACACATTTGATTTTGCCTGGTCCCATCACCGAAGATTCGAAAAGTCGGTGGGCGCCGCCATCGAATGGATCACCGATCTAACGACGGAACATCCACATTGCTCGTTCGTCTACCTTTTGGGAAACCACGACGGAATCGCGCTATTCAAGGAAGCCCTCAGCCGACTCACCGCGACACGCCCCAACCTCTACTGGGAACCATATCACCTGCAGCTCGGCAGAAAGATGTTTCTGCACGGCGACGCGCTTCACTCCTGCACCACCCCCGAACATCTGGAGGCGTATCGCCAGAAGTGGGACAAGCCGGAACAAACGCATCGAAAGCTGACCGCCAGGGCCTACCGGATGGCCGCATATGCGGGGATCCCCACCGTGCTCATCCGCCTGAATTCCAAGCGGCGCTGCGCCCGCAGGATCCTGTGCTATCTCCGTTCTTCGCTGGACTGCGACGCCAGGTCCGTCGAGGAAGTCTACTTCGGACATACCCATCGCGCCTTTGAGGATTACAAGTACCATAACCGGACTTTTCACAATACGGGGGCGGCCCTGACCCGGGTTCGCCTGAACATACTGCACTTCGAATTTTCCGGGGAGCCCCTGCAGTTCTCCGACGGCCGCGAAGTGGCCTGCGACCTCCAGCCCGCGGATGCGATCCGGCCAGATCCTGCCCAAGATTGTGAACCACCCAGCGATGAAGATAGAGGGA
>CAZTAB010000195.1:0-12275 GCA_964611475.1 uncultured Verrucomicrobiota bacterium
GAGCGTAGTCGAAGGTGCGGCTGCCATGCGTCGAGGAGGCCCGCCAGTTCACCTTTCCGGAGCTGTTCCAGGTATTCGATGCCCCCGGTTCGCCGATCCCCTGGGAGCTCCCGGCAGGCGGCAGGACATTTCCCGTGACCACACGGTAATGCACGCCTGTATCGAATCCATCAGGATCAAAGGCCAGTTGCTCCGCCCCATTCCCCACCTGGTAAAACCCCGTCGACGTCCAGTCCTCATCCGGCGTGGCCGGAGCCGGGACCTGGGTCACCGTCTGATCCACCGCCACGTTCTGGACGCTCTGGGTCGTCCCGTCCGGCCAGAATATTTGGAGCGTCAACGGGCTCGTCTGGCTGCCAAGGCCAAAGTGTAGCGTCAGGTCGTTCTGATTCCCCTGGCCAGTGCCGGCTTCCACCTGGCGCGTCAGAATCACGCCCCCGCCCAGATCGATCCGCACCTGGGCACCAATGGCGGACCGGTTGATGGTCGTGCCATTGCCTTCAAGGCGGACCTTGAGCCAGTGATTCCCGTTGCCCAGGTTCCTGTAAATGCTTCCGCCAGTTGCGAGGTCAAGGAATCCGTCGTTGTTGAAATCCGCCCAGGCTGATTGGTAGGTCTCTGGCATCCCGGCCAATCCCTCCGAACCGGTGACATCCGTAAAATGCCAGTTGCCGTTATTCCGCCAGAGTCGAGCATTGTCGCCCGCGTACACCGTCGAAAAGTAGAGGTCCAGATCCCCGTCGTTGTCGTAATCGGCAAGGGAAGGCGAGGCGTAGGACTCCTCCCAGGCACTCCCAGTCAGCGCCCATTCCTGCTCGAAATTCCAGTTGTCCCCCGGGCCCAGGTTCCGGTAGAAGCGGGCTCGATCCTGCCACGCATCCGCGTGACTGAAATTCCCCGTGAAGATGTCAAAGTACCCGTCATTGTTCATATCCCCCCAGCAGGAGCCAATGGTATGGCCATAGGACCAACGCCACCCGTCGTAGGTGCCATGCACGCCGCGGGATGCGGCGACGTCAACAATTCCCCCCGAGCCGTTGTTCAACCAAAGGTAATTGGCCTCCAGCCGGTAGTTGGAGACATAAAGATCCATGTCGCCATCCTCGTCGAAATCGCACGCGGTGACGCCACGCCCCGGAAATCGGACCCCGTCGGGCGCCACCGGCGGCTCCTCCCACGTGATGTCGAATTGAAAATTCCCCTGGTTCCTTGCCAGCACGTCAGGCTCGTATCCATTACCTTCATACCCGGTCATGTAAATGTCGACGTACCCGCTGCCGTCGATGTCCACCAGGCAGTTATCCAGAGACTGAACAATGTTCACGCCGGGAAAGGGCTTCTGCGTAAACGAACCTCCGCCTCCTTCGTTTCGATGAAGCAGCCAGTTTCCCGAGAACACATCGGGGTATCCATCGTTGTCGAAGTCGGCCCACTTGCTTTGTCCGCTGCCAAAGCTCGCAACCTGTGTAAAGCTTGTGCCATTGTTGTTGCGCCAGACCTTTTGACCATCATAAAAATCGACGTACCCGTCCTGGTCGTAATCGATCCAGGCGGATCCCCGATTCTCGAATCCGGCCTGGAATACCGCAAACCCCGCCCGCAGGGAAGCCGGCGTGATCGCAACGCATGCAATGCATACCGCGGTGACCCATGAAGGTCGTTGGATGTGGCGGACGACGTCACCCATGGCAGGGCATTCTAGCGGAGGAATGGACTGCGATCAAACACGGGTGCCCATGCGCATGAACGGTTTGCCCTGCTCGTGCACGGATCAACACATGGTCACGCTCCATGGCTTCGCCTGTCCCCGGATGGGTGGACGGAGCCCCGGGTCCACACATTTCCTGACCCGGATGATCTACGGCTCGCGATTCCGCCAACCCGGGAAAAGCGATTTAACGGAGTTTGTCACCGTGTCGCAAGAGCACATCAAACTGGACGGAAATCCCTGTCTGTTCGGCGCCCTGGCATCCCAACCGGACACCGCAGGGGATGGGATCCGGATCCTCGAAGTTCCCGATCCCTCCTCCGGCACTCCCCCTCCCCTTCCTTCAGGAACAAACGCTGGGGCGTTCATCAGGCAGTGTGGGTTCCTCGGGTCTGCCGGCCCTGCCGAGAGCCGCTCACGAGCGGCCGGACAACCGTGAGTGCCATATCAATTCGTTCACCGCGGTCATTTCTTCCGCCGACACCGGAAAGTTTCTCTTCGACTGCGCCGCCTCGACGAAAAAACGGTCCTGTTCCCGAATGGCCTCACGATACGCCGTGTCGTTGTCCGTGGGCCGATCCTCCGTGGCATCCTCCCGGCCGTTCACCAGTAAACGGGCGAAGCCATCGATCTCGATATCACCCTTCGCCGTGATCAGGCGGACAGACAGCTGCGACCCCCGGGCGTCATAGGACATCAGGCAAGCGAGCGGACACGAGCCAGGCCCCTCCAGCAGCAGCCCTGCATTGCGCCTCCCCTGCTCCCCTTCCGGCGAAACGGAGCCGACCAAACCAACTGAGTCCCCGAACCAGAAGCGGTAGATGTCCAGCACGTGACCCGCGTGGTGTACCAGCGCATCGTCCGTCCATGTCCTCGACATCCCAGCGGCTCCTCTTCCTGGCGGACGATCCATCAGTCGAACGAAGTTCGCCGCCTTCACTTCGCCCATGGCTCCCTCGTTGAGAAGGGATCGCGCGCGGCGGAACGACCAGATGAACCGGCTGGTGTGGGCCACCGCCAGGGTCAGGCCGCGCACCTCCGCCTCTCCAAAAAGTTTGCGGGTGGTCTCTGGTTCAGCCGCCAGCGGAAATTCGACCAGCGCGTGGAGTCCCGCATTCACCGCATCGCGGGCATGACGCGGATGCAGACCGGTCGGGGTCGTGATGATGACGGCATCCGGATGAACCGCCCTGTGGGCTTCGGTCAACCCGTCAAAGACTCCGGGGATTCCATGTCGCTCCGCAAACTCGCGCGCACGCCCGGGACGCGGCCCGATGACCGCGACGACTTCGACCTCGGGACACCCGATGATGGACCGGGCATGAATGTCAGCGACGGCCCCATACCCCATCAACGCCACGCGAAGCGCGCTCATCTTAGCGATATCCCCCGAAGCGCCGGGAAGGCAGGGACTGCTCCGCATCGGGCAAGAGATCCATCCCGAGCCCGGGCCCATCCGGAAGCGGCATCATGCCGTCCACGGGACGTAGAGGCGAAGTGACCATCTTCGCATGCAAATCGAGATCATCGGGAGTTCCCACCATCTCCAGCATGAACCCGTTTGGAATCGCCGCCATGATGTGAGCCGCCATGGCTGTTTCTACCGGGCCGTTCGGGTTGTGTGGACAAACCGGTACGTAACGGGACTCGGCCATGGCCGCGATCTTTTTGGCCGCCGTAATTCCTCCGCAGTTCGCCACGTCCGGCTGAAGGATATGCACGCTTTGGGCATCCAGGAACGGCCGGACGCCGTAGATGGTTGCCCATCGCTCGCCAGCCGCAATCGGGGTTCGGCTGCGGGATGTGACCTCCCGCAACGCAAGTGGATCTTCCGGCGGCAGGGGTTCCTCGATAAACAGCAGATGGTAGGGTGCCAGTGCCTCGCATAGCTGTAGCGAGCCGGCGACATTGAGCCGCCCGTGGCAATCGAGAGCGATTTCGAAATCCGGCCCAACCGCCTCCCTCCCCGCGGCGAAAAACTCCGCGATGCGCTCGAACGTCGACGTTGCAAACCACTCGGTCTCACGCGACGAACGATGAATGGCACCAGGCGAGCCGGAGTACCCCCCCCCAGTCGAGGCGTCCACCGCATGACCGTAGAAAACAGGCAGTGTCGTCTTTGCCGCTCGATATCCCCAGGACCGGCACCGCTTCAGGTTTGCGGCGAAAGACTCCGGGGTGTCGCCGGCCGGGCAATGACAGTACACCGGGATCTCTTCCCTCGCCGGGCCACCCAGCAGTCGCCACACCGGAACGCCCAACGACTTGCCGAGCAAATCCCACAATGCCGCGTCAACGGCGCTGATGGCCGTGGCATGCAGGATTCCGCCAACCCAGAACGAATCACGATACATCTTCTCGTTGTGATCCTCGATCCGAAGCGGATCCTGCCCGACCAGGTAGTGTGACAGCTCCTCGATGTTCGCCTGAACCGTACGGGAATGGCGCTTCAGCACCGTTGCGCCAATGCCGGTGAGCCCCTCGTCCGTATGCACTTCAACGACAATGCTGTTGCGGAAACCCAAACCGAACACCCGCGGGTGGACCTTCGTGATTCTCATGGTCGAACAGTATGAAAGTGGATGACCCGCGCCAAGAACAAGGTCTAATTTAGACGAATCGAATGGGCCTTGAGCCAAGATCTCGTTCTCGATATACTGATGATCCAACGAGTGAGCCGAGAATTATGCTTGATCCGAATTTAAAGGTTGCGGACCTCACCGACTTGCCGGGGGAGTTCCCGCGGGAGACAGCGGAAACCATTGGACTGAACCTGGTAAAAACCGAGGCATGGGAGCAAAGCCTGTGGCGAGACGGGGATCCGCTGCGATATCCAAGTGTCGTGAAAAATGTGCGCGGCTCGCATGCGGACCAGCGGTATTACTTGTATTATGCCCACCACGATATTCCCTCGGGAATCGGTTGTGCGATTGCCGAGCAGGTGACCGGTCCCTACCGGAAATTGGCGCAACTCGATCCGGAGCGGGACGACAGCCAGGTGCTGAGGGCAAAGCCTCACGGCTTGTGTCTGGATAATCGAGAAGAAATCAAGCGGGCCCTTCAGCAGACGCAGACGAGCCACCGGGCCCTCAACGACTACAACCACCTGGCAAGCCCGTGTGTCGTCTGGAATCCGCACGCGGGGCTATGGCACATGTACTTTCATTCCTACCGGTACCTGTGGCCGACCGGAGGCGGGCACCAACAAACCTACCTGGCCACCTGCCGCGACCTTTCCACCCATCAGTGGGAGATCCTCAAAAACCCGGACGGAAGCTGGAAGATCGTGCTGCCCGTTACGGATGAAAAATGGATGAACAGCGGATCCTCTTACCACAACGTCTGCGTCCTCCACGACGGCAGGTTCCTTGCGTTTCTGAGTGGGGCAGGTGGAGAATACAATGCAGGAACCTGGTCGCAGCCATACGGCGGGCTCGGCTTCGCCGTTTCCCTGGACGGGATTCATTGGGACTATTTTCCGGAAAACCCGATTTTCGCGCCCCGTAACACGTCCAACGGCATGATCGGTTACCTGGGAAACGACGAATATCTGGCCGTATGGTCCGAAAACGGGAAAGTGACATACGGGAAAACAAAAGATTTCAAGACCATTGAAAGAGACATGGGAGAACCTGCAACGTGGAAAGGGGCGCTGATCTGCCCGTGGCGGGAAGGAAAGCAGCTCTTCCTCTTCTGCCACGGATGCATCCATCGCATGGAACTTCCGGTGTGAAGCACCGAAACTCGCATGAGGCACCCGCAGGCGATTTCGTTTGCACAATTCCCAGAGGAACGGCAAACCACGCTCGCATGCCGCGGGCAGTGACGGTGTCCCGCGGGCGTTCCAGTGCTCCCGGCAATCAGGATCGCATTGCTGCCCGACCGCCCTTTTTCATTCCTGGTCCGCGAACATCTTCCGGTAGTGTCGGTACCACTCGCTCTGGAAACGCTCATCCGGATCGTACGAGAGCTTACGCCTGATGAACTCGGGGAATTGGGGGTACGCTCGCAGTACTTGTTCTTTAGTGGCCCAGCGATGATAGGTAAGGAAGTAACTGCCGTCCATGTCCAGGACGAGGTCGGTGACAGCCCGGAACCTCCTCTTCGCAGCCTCGATCCCTCCCTCGTCATGGGTCACCCTGAGATTAATAACCGTGCAGGCGAAGGGCTCCCGAGCCCAGGCCAGAAAGGTTTCATCGTCCTTGTCAATGAAGCGAACGGTCCCGTAGATAAGGTTGGCCTCGGTCTCGATAAGGATTGCCCCCATGCGCTTCACAAACTCGGGAAGTTTGGAGCGGGATACGTAGTATTCGCAAATCATCAGACTCCCGGGCGCTCGAGCCCCGAGCAGTTGATCAATTGCGCCGTCATGCCCGGGCTCGTATTCACTGAGCTGATGGGTGTCGGTCCAGTAGATCTGGCCATCCGTTGACATGTAATACTGGGTGTAGAGGCCAAAAGCTCTCGGCTTGTCCGTGTGGGCCATTTTGTAGAGCTCGACCCAACGTTCAGCGTCGAGCCGTTTTTTATCCTCGGATTCCGGCACATCATCTCCAACCGGTTTGTAAAAAGAGAAGACGCCCCGGCGCAGGAAATCGTTTGCGCCTTCGTCGGTTTTGAACTGGTAATCGCCGTAGAGATATCCACCCTGGATTCTCTCCTCCACTCGGGTGGGAACATCGTCCAGGTCGACGACCTCGACCTTCCGAATCAGTTTTTGACGCGGAGACAGGCGTAGCGTCACTTCGGCGATGACTCCGAACAGGCCATAGCCGCCGATCACCAGCCTGAAAAGCTCGGCATTGTCCTCCCGGCTGCAGTGTCGGACCTCGCCTTCGGCATCCACGAGGGTAAAGGATTCGACATCTCCGACCATGGGCTTGAGGGTCAACCCCCGACCATGGATGTTCGCGGAAAGTGCCCCGCCGATGCTCCGCCTGTCGGCACCCGTCTGCTTCTGGCGGATCCCCCACTGTTTCTGCCGGCCCTCCTGGTGGCTCAAAAGCCACTCAATCAATTCGGGCCACTGAATTCCCGACTCGACAGTCACGAGACCGCGCTCAGGATCGAGGGAGATCACCTGGTTGTAGCGCAGGAGGTTGAGATGGATGGTTCCTTCACCAAACTGCTGCCCACCCATGGCATGGCGGCCTCCACTTATGCTCACGGCCCTGCCGGATCGCTTTGCTTTCTTGACGAGAGTGACGATCTCCCGGGAGGACCGGGGTTCGTGATATTCGGCTACCCGCGTTTCATTCAGACGCGAGTGCAAGTCATTGTGAACCAGGTCCTCTTGACTCGGGTTCGTCGAGCATCCCGTCGTGAGAACAAAGGCGCCAAGCAAAAACCCCGTAGATGTAGTTGGCGCAACAAGGTGACAAAGCTTCATGGGGCCCTTTCCGATGTAACTTCCTCCGAGCCGGCCGCAGGGTCGAAGGACAATGTTGCCTTCTGTCACGGACTCCGCCGGGAGCGTAGCAGATGGAGGCGACACATTTCAACGTGGATTCGGTCCACACGCGAAGAACCTATCCCATGCGCCCGACGCCGCTCTCCAAAAACATTCCCGGCCCGGAGGGGCCTGTCTTGTTAACGGGGCGGAAGTCGCCTAGAGTCCCGATCATTCCCGAACGTGGTTGCAGGGGACATCTGAACTCCGGCAAATTCCACGACGGGAACCAAGTCCCCGAACCTGGCAAATCCGGATGATGCAGACGTCACAGAAATTCGATTGGGTGATCAAGGGCGGACGAGTCATGGACCCGGCCAACGGACTTGATGGATCGTATGACGTCGCCGTTCGGGCCGGGCGGATCGCCGGGGTCGAGGTGGGCCTCGATCCGAGGCAGGCCGACAACGTATATGACGCGGGCGGACGGCGCGTCGTGCCGGGCCTGATCGATCTGCACGTACACGGCTATCATCTGGCAACCCCCCTGGGGGTCCACGCCGATCACTACTGCCTGGGGCGGGGCGTGACCACAGCCGTGGATGCTGGCAGCTCGGGATGCGACACGTTTCCGGGATTTCGCGCCTTTGCCGCCGAACGGTTTCGAACCCGGGTGCTCGCCTTTCTGAACATATCGCGCACCGGCCTTTCCTTTGCCGGTCCGGGCGGCGTGGACATGCCCGGAGAACTGGAAACCCTGAAACTTGTCAGCGTTTCGGATTGCGTGAACTGCGTCAGCTCCAACCGGGACCTGCTGGTCGGCGTGAAGATCCGTCTCTCCGACACCATCGCCGACAGCGGACAAAACGAGCCAGAGTCCTATCGAAGAGCCCTGGAGGCCGCCGCCGGGGCGGGGGTTCCGTTAATGGTGCACCACAGTTTTTCCACCGTGCCCCTCGAAGAATGCCCGGGCCGGATGACCGGCGGCGACATCTACACCCATGTCTACCACGGCTACCCCAGCACCATCGTCGATCCCGAACAGAACCAGGTTCACCCGGCCGTGCGAATGGCGCGCGACAACGGTGTTCTATTTGACATTGGCCACGGGATGGGCGCCTTTAACTGGACTGTGGGGGAAATCTGCGCGGCGGAGGATTTCTGGCCCGACACCATCAGCACGGATCTCCACGCACTGACCTGTGAAGGCCCCGCCTACGACCTGCCGGCCGTAATGACCCGGCTGCTGCGCCTGGGCATGCCGCTGGAGGAGGTCGTGCGGCGCTCCACCAGCGTGGCCGCCGCGGCCATCGGGTGGGAGGATCGCATTGGCACGCTGGGCATCGGACGGGAAGCGGATATCGCCGTGCTGGAACTTGAAAACGTAAGCGAAGAGCTCGAGGACTGCCACGGACAGATGCGCCGGATCGATCGGCGCCTCGTGCCTCGTGCCGTCTGGCGCGCCGGAGAACGCGGTGCAATTACCGAACCGCTCTGCCGGTCGAACCGCGAAACAATCGAAGCTGCGAAAGCCTGGGTGCCGCGGCTGGTGGTGCGAGATGCCCCGGCATGACCCGGATTTTCCCAAAAACCTCCCGCCTGAATCACGGGGAGACATTCTCATGCGAAAGACCCGAAGAATGCAATGGGAGGGGAAATGTCGGCTGTGTCCCTGGAAGGAAAAGCTACTGCAGGGTCCATCCGCCGTCGGCCAGCAAGGCCGTGCCGGTCACGTAGGATGATTCATCGCAGGCAAGAAACAGCGCCGCGAACGCCATTTCCCGCGGCTCCCCCATGCGCTGGATGCCCGTCAGATCCTTCACCCGCTCGAAACTTTGCGGATTTTCGGCAATACGATCGAGTTCGGTCTGCGTCCCGATCCAGCCCGGGCACAGGGCGTTCACACGGATATTGTCCGCCGAGTAATCCACCGCCATGGATCGCGTGAGCTGGTTGAGCGCGCCCTTGGAAGAAAGATAGGCCGCCCCGTTGGGCCACGCCACCATGCTCCCCACCGACGAAATATTCACGATCGCCCCCCCGCTCCGCTCGCGAAACAGAGGAATGGCCAGGCGACACAGATAGTAAACCGATCGCAGGTTCACGCGCAGGTGCCTGTCCCATATCTCGGGCGGCAGGGAGGCGACGTCGCGGCCCGGCCCGTGGGCATCGTGCACCTCCGCTGCGTTGTTCACCAGCACGTCTAACCCGCCGTACCGTTCGACACATCCCTGCATCAGCGCGTCCATCTCGACGTCCTCGCTCACGTCGCAGCGGATAAACTCGGCCGCGTTTCCGGCCGAGCGGATCCTCTCCACGATCGCGTCGCCGTTGGCTGTGTTGCGCCCGCTCACCACCACCTTCCCGCCCTGTTCAGCGAAAAGTTCGGCGATGGCCTCCCCGATGCCCCCGGTCGCTCCGGTTACAACGCAAACTTTACCCTGGAGCCGTCCCTCACTCATCTCGATGACGACAGGATTACATTGGAACCCGGGCATGACTACATTTTTTATGAGGAAGAATTTTCGGCAGGGCTGCCGAGGCAGGAGGAATGGGGATGGGCATTGTAAATTTGCATAGAGATCCTTCCCTCCGGAAAACACCAGCCCAGCCGTTATCCATGACGCACACCAGCGCGTGCCGCCACCCACCGGGTCCACGAAGTCAAGGCCCGGGGTCCTTGATCACCCAACGGAAGCCCCACCGCCACGACGCCCGGGAAGAGAAGAGATGCGCCGTCCAGGCCCAGTACCAGCAGCACCGTTCCATACGTCACCAGGCACAACTCCTCCCACCGCTGTTCGGCAACGATGACCGAAACGTTCACCCATCGTCACCGGAACTCTATCGAGGGCAAATCACGGGCATGGCAATCATGGGTTGAATCATCGAGGGTGTAGAACCACTTGTTTCTACATGGAAGGGAATGGTATTCTGCGGTCACAGGATCCCCGTGACCCGCTTCTTTTCCCGTGGCTCCAGACATGCCGTCCACATGCAAACAGGTTCGTTCGCTCACACTCGCGCTCTGCGTGTGCACGATGGGGTGTGTCGCCCCAGTCGATCCGTCCGCGGGTGGTCAATTTAAGCCGGTCAAGAAGCCCTGCCGCCCCTCCCCGCACTGGGGTGAGACAGGAGAGTCGTGGGTCCCCGGCGGTCCGCTCAAAGATTTCTCCCGCGTGGGCTACCGCGGGGGAGACGAGCCCCTGCCCACCGGCCGGGCCGACGTCACCTACGGCCCCGGCCGCCACGTCGTCACGAACCGCATTGTCCTGGGTGAGGGCGAGGTGCTCCGGGGCGCCGGCGTGGATCGGACAACGATCTACTTTCCGGAGGGCCTGGACGGCATGGGGTATCTCAACGGGGGTCGGGCGGGAAACTGGGATTGGTGGGGCGGCGTGATCTGGGTCGAAGGCTCGAACGCCGGGATTGAGGGCCTGACAATCGAATTCCCGCCCCACGAATACACGCATCACCACGGCAGAGGATTTAACGGAGTCGTCTTTCAACCCGGCGTGCGCGACAGCTGGGCCCACGACGTGCGTATTCTCAACTACGACACCGGCATTACGTTCTACCGCTCGAAAAACTGCACGGCCGACACGATCGAGCTCTCCCCAAACACGGCAGGCGACGGCGCGCACGTCGACGTGAACATGACGCGCGCCACCGGCAATCTCGCCACCCGCATCACCCTGCTCCGCGGGCGCAGCATTCACGGTCTTGCGGGGAACTGGGGCGGGGGCACAAATGTCTTTTCCAACGCCGTGGCCCTTCCCGGCAGTCTCTTCTCCATCGATCCCGACCACAATGGGCCCACCGCCCGGCATTTTCTCTACTCCAACATCCAGGGGAAAACGAGATTCACAACCTGGCGCGGGGACCGGCCGGACGATTTTCTCCCTGAGACATACTACTGGAACTTCGGCAGCACCGAACTCTGTCCGCTCGACATTCACCAGGCGCAGGTCGCGCGAACATTGCGGAAACGGTAGGGAAACGGGCAAGAGCGAATTGTGGAGCAGGAAAAGCCCCCCCCGTAGGCTCTGGACTTTCAATGGGCCGGGGTCGCCCGTCGATGGCAGAAATGCGGCAATGTCCCGCGCTGCGTTTCCCCGGTGCCACGATTCATGGTGAATCGGCGAACATGTCTTCATGTGGAAATCCAGCGGGCCGACTCCCAGCCGGGATCACGCAGAACTTCAGTGCGAAGAAAAGCGTCGCCCGTTTCCCACCCCGCCGTACGGAGAATGAGTCCGGCCATGGAATGATCTCGACGAACCCCAGTCCACACCGGCGCCTGTTTTCGGTTGCCAAAGAATACCCCTCGCCCCATATTCAATTCTCGATCGGTAGTCATGAAGCGACTCAACATCCTCTACATCCAGAAACCCGGGGAAGATCCCATCTGGGACAACTCCCTGCTTGCGGCGGTCGGCGCGGAACACGATGTCAGCTTCCTCGACCGGGAGAAGCCGATCGAGCCGCAGTTTCACGGGGTCGACGGAGTGGTCATGATGGGCGCTGAGCCAACGCCGGCCGAGTGGTTCGAGGCGGCGCGAGGCACGAAGTTCTGGCAGCTCCTGAGCGTCGGCTACGACAAGTTCGACCTGGAAACAATCCGGGAAATTGGCATCCCCTGCTGCCACTGTCCCGGATCAACCTCCTCCCCCGGCCTGGCCGAGTCGGCAATCATGATGATCTATCTCATCCTGAAGCGATGGAACGAAGCGCAGGAAGTTCTCGCGCAAGGCAAGGCGTTCAATCCGATGGGCGAAGATGTCGACGGCCGCCTGATGGGATTTGTCGGCTTTGGTGCCTCGGGGCGAGAGACGGCGAGCCTGGCCAAGGCGGTTGGACTGCGCATCGCCATCGCCGAGCCTCTGGACATCGACCCCGTGACACGGGACGAATACCAACCCGAGTTCGTGGTCAAACCGGATGCCGAAGGCATGGCCCGGATTTTTTCGGAGTCTGACATTGTGTCCCTGCATCTCCCTCTCACCCCGGAAACGCACGGCTGCATTACGGCGGAGCTGCTGGGAAGGATGAAACCGACGGCAATCTTCATCAACGTCGCGCGGGGCGACCTCGTCGACCAGGAGGCACTCTACACCGCACTCCTCGAGATCCGGATCGCGGGGATTGGAACCGACGTGCACGCCGGCGTTTTCCCGG
>CAZTAB010000196.1:0-3177 GCA_964611475.1 uncultured Verrucomicrobiota bacterium
TTGCTTTCAGCGAAAATCGTGCATCTGAACCAGAAACCGGTGGATCCGGCGCTTCTTACCTTCAACCAGCGGATCATGTGGGTGCCCGCCCTGCATTCAGCAAATATGCTGTTGACTTTCCAGCTGTTTCCTGCCACGTTGGTTTTAGGAATAGTGTCGGGATTGATTCTGCTTTCCCAGTCCCGCTATCGTTCCGATCCCTGCTTCGTTCAATTATTATTCTTCTGTGCACTCACCGTCGGGACATTTTGTTTATTCGTCCGCTTTCATGTCTTTGCCGCTGTATTTCTGGCCGCCCTGTTGGGCGCGGGGGCGGCATGGGCCTCGGTTCTTGAAAAATGGCCACACTATGTTCTTGTGATCTTGTTGGGTGCGGGAATCGTTGTCGAGGCAGGTCACGTGATTTCAGAGCCGGAACGTTGGGGCAGAACGGGGTTCTATTACCGCGAGCAGGAAGAGCTTGTGAAGTGGCTTGAAGAGAATGTTGCAACGGAGCCGGTGCTCGCAGCCTTTGGAACCAGCGCGGCGATTGCAGCCCGGGCGGGATGCCCGGTTCTTTTGCACCCGAAGTTCGAGACTTCGCGAATTCGAGAACGTGTTCGCGAGTATGGTGAGCACCTTTTCAAGGGAACCGAGGAAAGTTTCCGCGACTGGGCGGATCGGGAAGGCGCGGCGTACTATGTATATGGGCTTGGGGAATTCTATGATGCGCCGTCCAGTATTCCTTACCAGATGCGTTACTTCGTGGATGCCGTTGAGCCTGTGCCGAATTCGCCGGCACTCCGTTTTGAGGGCGATGATTCGCTTGCGTATTTCTCCCCGGTGTGGGAGAACCGGAAGTACAGGGTGTATCGGATCCGGACTGCGGCCGACGAATCGGAGTCGCGCGCAATGGGACATATGGCGGAGCGCGCGTTCCAGCAGGGAGACTTGGATGGAGCGGAATCGACTGCCATCGAGGCTTTGACCCTGAATCCATCGAACGAGAAGGCGTTAAAAGTTCTGGGGCATGTCACGCAGCTGCGCGAGGCCGGCTTTTCGTACCAAAGGGAGCAAGTGGAAGATGATCCGCGCTGATGTCGGGTTGACCGGCGGAATCGGATGTGGAAAAAGCGAGGTTGCTCGGATACTCCTGCGGGATGGGATTGCCGTCCTGGACACGGATGAAGTGGCGCACCAACTCATGACACCGGGTGAGCGGACATACGACGACGTAGTAGAGGCCTTTGGCAAGGGGGTTCTCGCCTCGAATGGGACCATCGACCGAAAGATTCTGGGCTCACGGGTTTTCCAGGACCCGTTGGAGCGGGAACTGTTGAACCGCCTGGTACATCCCGCGGTTCGTGAACGCTGGCAGTCCTGGCTGGGAACCCGCCGGGCGGAAAATGAGTGCGCTGTGGTTGTCATCCCTTTGCTTTTTGAGACTGGAGCCACCCGGGAGTGGACGGCTATCGTGTGTGTGAGCGCGCGGGAGTCGCTGGCCAGGGAGCGGTTGAAACAACGGGGACTTTCCAGAGAGCAGATCGATCGAAGAATTGCCGCGCAGATGCCGCTCGACGAGAAGGTTGCGTGTGCAGACCACGTAATCGAAAACAACGGAACGCTGGAAGAATTGGAGCATCGCGTGCGTGCAATGTGGGCGACGATTGTTGACAAGGAGTAGAGCAGACCATGGCAGAATCAGGAACATCTTCCCAACCCCGCAAGTCGAAGCAGCGGTCGTCCCGCGGCAAGCAGCAGCAGAAGAAGCGGGACAACGGGAACAACGGGTCGCAGCGAAATCAGCGGAACAACAACGCCCCTACGCCCCCCAAGGCGGAGGAGTTTGAGCCGGTCGAAGGCGAAACCGGAGGCAAGCTTCTCAAGCTCTGGGAGCTGCAGGCGATGTCTGTCCCTGACCTTATGGACATGGCGGAGGAATTCGGCCTGCGGGAACTCGGCGCGATGCAGAAGCACGAGTTGATTTTTGAGCTTCTGAAAGTCAACTCCCGCAAGAGCGGCTCGATGTTCGGGAAGGGCGTCCTGGAGATCCTTCCGGATGGCTTCGGGTTCCTGCGTTCGCCGCAGTCGAACTATTTGCCGTGCCCGGAGGACATCTACGTGTCTCCATCACAGATCCGCCGGTTCGCCTTGCGGACCGGGACGATGGTCGAGGGCGGGATTCGTCCACCCAAGGAGAAGGAGCGCTTTTTTGCCCTGCTGAAGGTTGACGAGATTAACGAGGACGCGCCTGAAAAGGTCAAGGGGCGTGTGCCCTTCGAGAACCTGACCCCGCTATTCCCGGATGAACGGTTTCAGCTGGAGGTGGACGCGAAGGATGTCTCGACGCGCATCATGGACCTGGTAACTCCGATCGGGAAGGGACAGCGCGGACTGATCGTTGCGCCGCCGCGTACGGGGAAAACGGTCCTCATGCAACAAATCGCGAACAGTATTTCTGCCAACGACGGGGACGCGAAGCTGATCGTGCTGCTGATCGACGAGCGGCCCGAGGAAGTGACGGACATGGAGCGCAATACCCAGGCCGAGGTGATCAGCTCCACTTTCGACGAGCCGCCGGAAAGGCACGTACAGGTGGCGGAGATCGTCATCGAGATGTCAAAGCGGATGGTGGAATGCGGCCGCGACGTCGTGATTCTCCTGGACAGCATCACCCGCCTTGCCCGGGCGTACAATACGCTTCAACCACACAGCGGGAAAATCCTCTCCGGCGGGGTGGATGCGAATGCCCTGCATAAGCCTAAGCGCTTTTTCGGTGCGGCCCGAAATATTGAGGGGGGGGGAAGTCTCACCATTATTGCCACGGCACTGGTCGACACGGGCAGCCGGATGGACGAGGTGATCTTTGAGGAATTCAAGGGTACCGGCAATATGGAGCTTAGCCTGGACCGCGGTCTGGTGGACAAGCGCATTTTCCCATCCATCAACATTGAGAAGTCGGGGCCACGGAAAGAAGAGCTGTTGCTGCATCCGGATGAGCTCCAGAAGATATGGATCATGCGCCGGGCCCTGAACGGAGTCCCGCCGGTGGAGGCGATGGAACTCATGATCAACCGGTTGAAAAAAACGAAATCGAACGCGGAATTCCTGATGTCACTGCAGGCGTAGTGGCCCGTCCTGCATCGTGTATGCACCGGAAGAATTTTTACGCTCCCACGTGAGGGTTCCGTGGGGAAA
>CAZTAB010000197.1:0-2904 GCA_964611475.1 uncultured Verrucomicrobiota bacterium
GGGTCCAAGTTGTACTCGTGTACCATGATGGCCTAGTAAACGTCGTCTGCCTCTTTACGCCTTGTGGGGGGCGGGTCTATTACTCTAACCGTAGCGGGGTTCCTTTTTAGGCCAATCCATATGTATTGTGCAGCCAGTGTAGCACGGAAAACGAACTGACCAGTCTGTTCTGCAACGATTGCGGCGCCAAGCTCGACCTGACAAAGATCGAACATGGCGACATCAAGAATTCGGTAAAGAAAGAACGGGGAGCGGTTGGAGGCAATCCGATCCTGAAGCTGATCCGTCTTGTCGTGGTTCTTGGGCTGATTGCGCTCGTTGCCGTGATGCTGTGGCCGCCCATACCGAATGGGGAGGTTGGTGAACGGACGCTCGTCAAGGAATACGAATCCACGCGACAGGAACTGATCCACGCCTGTGAGAATGGCATGGGCATCCAGTCAATTCTTCCGGAGCGCGCGATCAATGCCTATGCGCTCGACGTTGTGGAGAAGCACAACCAGGCGAGCGGAGGCGGTTTCGGGCTTCTCAGAGACGTCAATATCTCCATCGACACGCAGGACGTCGAAGTCATGGCTACCATGAAGTACGGGCCGGTTCCTGTGGATTATCTCATTGCGGGGCGCCTGCTAGTGGGTGCGGAGGGATTCCAGTTCAAGGTGGGTGCGGTACAGGTTGGGCACCTGCCCCTGCCCGGGCCCCTGGAGGATTTTGTTCTGGGTCGAGTGGCCCGTATCTTTGAGGGGATGGAGCCGGAGCGGTATGTTCTGGATAACGTGGCGAAGATTGATCAGACCGTGGGCCGGATCCGTATCACTACGCGCGAAGGAAGCAATTCCTGATCGGGCCTCTCGTCTTCCGTCTTCCCTGTAGTTCCTTCCTGGGCAGGGTGATAGTGGTTGAGTTCTTCGGGCGTTGCGGTTACATCCTCCGGAGATGAAACTCGTCATCCAACGCGTCCGGCGCGCGGAGGTCCGCGTGGAGGAGAGCGTAGTGGGTTCCATCGGGGCGGGGGCCTTGGTCCTGGTCGGTGTCGCTGAGGGTGATACGCAGGAGGATGCGGAATACCTCTCCAGGAAAACGGCATTGCTCCGTATATTTTCCGACGGAAATGGCCGGATGAACGAGTCGATCGAGGCGGTGGATGGATCGTACCTCGTCGTAAGCCAATTTACCCTGTACGGTGATTGCAGAAAGGGAAACCGCCCCAGTTATATCGAAGCGGCGAAGCCTGAAGCGGGCAGCGCGGGGGATGATGCATACGTGCTGGCGCTTATGAAGTTCGGTCGTCCGGTGTATTCCGGGACATACCTGGCGTAAATGGTGGTATCGCTCGAAAACGATGGACCCGTGACGTTGATTCTGGAGAGCCGGGGCAGGAGACCAACGTGAAGAATACCTTTTTTTTGACTACCGGGCTGATCCTCGGGCTGCAGGGGGCCTGGACCCCATCGGCCGCGGAGAACTCCCGGGAGCTGTTCCTTCGACCGGCCCAGCCTTCCAGCCCCCCCCTGAGCAGTTCCTCGCGCCGGTTCGTCATCCGGGGATTCAGCCCGCAGGACGCGGGAACCCTAGCCGTGTGGTGCGAAACGATGACGTCCAAGTTGGAGTCGCGCCTCGGCCATGCGGTTCCATTTAATCGCTCGGAGATGGTGCAGGTTGTCGGATTCAACGGGGGGGATGGCGCTCCAAGCCAGATCCGGTTCTCGCAGGAGTTCTTTGGCTTGGCCCTCCAGCAAAGAATGACCGGCGAAAATCCCGAGTTGGTGACCGGAGAAATGCTGACCGAGGCGCTTGTGCGGATACATATGAACCGATTCATCGTTTCCATGCGGCGGCGTCTTGGGCCGGAGAAAGTCGATATGACTCTGCCGGACTGGTTTGCCGTTGGCATTGCCCAGTGTCTTCCTCGGGAATTGCAGGAGCGTAATGAATCGTTTGTTCGGGATTCCTGGGTGGCGGGCGAGGTGAAGTCCGTATCGACACTTGTCAAGTTGCACACGCTGTCGCAACTCTGGGGGCCGGACAAGGCGTGGTGTGGGGTTTTTATGAACTGGCAGCTGAAGAACATCAACGACACCATCGGCTGGAATGGTGTCATTCGGCACATCGCCTCTGGTGGAGAGATGACCTTGGATTGGGTCGGTTCAGTCCTCCTCGGCGAGGAAAATTCGGGTTCAGTGGAAAAACGGTGGGACCTTCATCTCGCCCGGTTGAGTGAAGTTCAGGTGGATCTGGGTTCGCTGGATCAGTCGTCAATCGCTGCGCTGAAAAAAATCCTCCAGATTTATCCGCGGGACATGATCGAAAATCCTGGCGATGTGGTGCCGCTGCGGCTGGGCCCGGCCGACCTCCCGGAGTATGCGGGTGAACTGTGGCTGTTCAGCGTATGCAATCGAAAAATCGGCGAACTGACGATGCTGGCGGCAGGGAAGGCCCCGGAGTTCGTTGCAGTGTCGAATGGCTATGTGGACTACTTGAGGTTAGTGGGTGCCTCCGCGGGTGGCGGAGCGATTTCTGGGGGAAAGCTTCGGGAAATGGACCGGGCCCTCGAGACGGCGGACTTGGCCCTTGCCCGGCTGGAAGAATCGATGGCCGCGAGAATCGAGTACGTTTCGGAGGTGAAGAGCGGGCTTTCGGGCACGAATGACACTAGGCCGGAACCCGGCTCGGCAATGGGCGGGAAAGACGCCGCACGCCAGAGCTTTTTGGACCGGGTGGAGAAGCAGTTCTCGCCGCAGTGAGTGAGGAAGGAGGCGAAACATGGGATCGAGGAAGTCCAGATCGACGACGGTGGGAAACATCCATGCGGATGCGCTTGAATTCACCGCCGGGCGGGATGTCCTGCTGGACAGAGTGTTGGTGGAAGCCGATTGCCTCGGCACTGCAGCACACGTTGTCATG